>JAFXLD010000098.1 GCA_017531385.1 Clostridia bacterium | reverse complement strand
CCAACCTGTCTGTATGTAATATTTGCCATAAATTTCATCCTTTCCTATTTGTGATAAAAGTGTCATATGTAAATTTTGCTCCGAGCCTGAAGCCTGATATAAAACTGTCTGCATTACTTGTTGTCGAAAATTCGATATAAGCACTGACATAGTTTTGAAATAGATCCTTGTCCTCACCGTTCAACCTTGCAGTAAGCTGTTCTTCTTTTTCGGCAAGGTTGCTCAATTTCTTCTTGAGTTTAGGTGTTAATTCAGAGTTGACCTCTTGTGGCTCAATGTTGCCGTAATAGAAATCTTCAATGATATTTGACATTATGTATTCCTCCATATCTGAGGAAATATATTAGAGTACGAAGTATAGAATATGTATTGCCGGAGAACTACTTGTGTTATGAACATCCGTACCATATTGAGTATTCATAAGGGATTTGACCTGTGAATACTCATTTTTTTGCTTAAAATAGAGTTTTATGTTTAATTTAATAGTTTTTATGTATCGTCGCATTCCTTTCGGAGTACGACTTTTTTTTGCGGGTTTTAAGGCTGTCCCTAACAAGTGGAATTTGTATGCACAAATTCAATGCTTGTTACTGCATAGGACAACATTGACTTTCCCCATAGAACATAGTATAATTATAGAAAAAGGTGGTGAACAGTATGAAAAGATTCACATTCTATAAAGAGTACTACGAAATTACAAACCGGTTATATGCGAATCATACCATTTGGTCTGCCAAAGAAAGAGAGCAATATTGGCGCAAAGGTCAGATCAACACCTCAAAAAGAGAACGAGCCGTGTTTATTGCCGCTCAATATTGCACTTTACTAGTGGCTGGAATTCTGTTTATGACAGGAAACGGTCGGTATGGTATTATTGGATGTGTGATGTTTCTGCTTAGTTCACTTATCACAGATTTTTCTATAACGAAAATAGAACTACTATATCAAATATTTACACATAACAGTTTATATGCGTCACTTCTGTATAACGCTTTTTCAGGAAGGTTAGATGATTTTTGGTGTCTAATAAAGTCGGAAACAAAGAAAAATGTGTCTGGCTTTGTGCGAATCAACAGAAATAAGTTTATTGCGAAATACCGCGTAGTATTTCGCAATAAGCGTGAAGCCGTAACCATAATTATCAGTCCGTTTAACATCAGATTAAAATCGGAAACACACAACATCGTTCTTAATGATACCAAAGCTACAATAGCGCAGATTTCAGATGGTATTTCAAAAGTTTTAAACTCGCTATAGTTACAGATAAGTCCGTTATGAACACTCGCACCAAGACTGAGCAATCGCTCAGTCTTTTTTGTTTTTTATCTTATTATTGAAAAAAGGCGTTCCATATGCTAATATATTTTTATAGTATATTTTACGGTGGTGACTCAAAATGAACATCAGACTTATCGATAATGTAAAAACAATTATGTCGAATCCCGGCGGTGCTCACCGGTATTTCGGATGGCCGACGATTGCAAGGCTCAGAAACGGTCGGATTGTTGTGGGTGCATCGGGTTACAGAATTGAACATATATGTCCTTTCGGAAAAGGTGTGCTTGCGTTCAGCGATGATGATGGCGAAAATTACACAGAACCCAGGGCTGTTATTGACACTGTCCTTGACGACAGGGATGTGGGACTTACTGTTTTCGGGGAAAGCGGACTTATTGTCACATCGTTCAACAACACACTTGATTTTCAGAGGGAAAATATGCCTCAAACAAAAGAATGTTTTGACTATATCGATTCCGTTTCTGCAGAAGATGAAGCAGAAGCTCTCGGCTGTACTTTCCGCATAAGCAACGATAACGCAGAGACTTTCGGCAAGATTTTCAAGTCCCGTGTGACTTCTCCGCACGGTCCGATTGTTCTCAATGACGGTACAATTCTGTGGATAGGCACTGTTTACGGTGAAAATGAAAAAATCGAAGTCCACACAATTGACCCCGAAAGCGGAAAAACAACTTTCCTGTCAAGTTTTGATACTGACGGTCTGATGCTTGATGAGCCGAATGCCATTCAGCTCCCTGACGGAAAGATTGTATGCCATTTCAGGATTGAAGATGAAAAAGCCGGCATCTTTACGCTTTATCAGTCCGTTTCACCCGATAACGGCAGAAGCTGGAGCAAGCCGAAGCAGATTATCAAAGATGACAGCGGAGCTCCTGCCCACCTGTTTCTTCATTCATCAGGTCTGCTGATTTCTGCTTTTTCACGAAGAAGCTATCCCTGCGGAATCCGTGTTATATTAAGCGGTGACGGCGGTGAAAGCTGGAGCGATGAATTCATAATATACGAAAACCATGACACGGATGACGATCTCGGATATCCGTCAACAATCGAACTGAGTGACGGCTCTCTGCTGACCGCATTTTATTCAAAAGAACGGGAGGACTCCCCTGCCGTTATCATGCAGCAGAAATGGTGTATTGAGTAAATCTGTTTTTTGCTGACTTGAATTACTTCCCTGTTAATGGTATAATATTTTAGGAAACAAGCAGTTCTGAGAGGATAAATATTATGAAAGATAAGACTTCATTGGTTTTTACCGGTGACATCGGTTTTGACAGATATATGTACGGCAAGTGGGATGATGAAGAGCTTCTGTCCGCCGAAGTTCTTGATTTTCTTAACAGTGCAGACCATGTGATTGCAAATGTAGAGGGTCCTGTTGCCCAAGCACCTCAGAATACAACACAGAGCGGTGTTCAGCAGTTGCTGCACACAATTGATCCTGCCGCAACTAAAGTTTTAAGAAAAATGAATGCCGATATCTGGAACATCTGCAACAATCATATTATGGATGCAGGTGAATTCGGAATTGAAAGCACCCTGAAAGAAGCAGAAAAATTCGGTGCCCGGACAATCGGTGCGGGAATGAACATCGATGAAGCGAGAAGACCCGTTATTCTGAACGAGGCCGGCGGAATAGGCATGTTTGGCGTGGGTTATCAGAGAGCCTGCAGAAAAGCCGACACCGACAAATCAGGTTGCTACAGCTGGAGTGACCTTGGCGCAATTCAGCAGACAATTGATGATATAAAAAAGACCTGCCGTTGGTGCATTGTTGTGGCTCATGCAGGTGAAGAATTCACTCCACTGCCGTCACCTTACACAAGGGAAAGATATCATAAATATCTCGAAATGGGTGCTGATATTGTTGTGGCACACCATCCCCATGTGCCAATGAATTACGAAACTGTGGGCGACAAAATCATTTTTTATTCTCTCGGCAACTTTATTTTTGATACAGATTATCAGAGGTCGCAGTTCAATACAGACCTCGGTCTGCTTATCAAACTCAACTTTACCGAAGATGAGTTTTCATATGAACCGATGGGACTTAAAATTCTCAGGGGTCCCGAGCATGTTGTAAAGGGAGAGCTTCCTCGGATTTTCGTGGATGTTCAGGAAGAGGAATACAATCTTCTTGCACCTCTTTCCGCAAAAATGCTCATTGCCGCAACAAAACGGCAGATGACATATCTTAATCCCGCAAGATTCAAAGATGCAACTGAGGAAGAATGGGCAGAGCATTTTGCAGAGCCACTCAGAACAGGCAGAGTCCCCGGAGAAACGCTTGATTTTTATATAATCTGTCCTCTTGCAGAAAAAGAAAAAGAAAAGGCATGGCAGCGCAGTAAATTAGAAGACGTTAAAGCATATATCCTTGAACAGCTGTAATACAAAACAAAAAACCACTTTTTCCGATAATACGGAGAAGTGGTTTTCTTATTTTTTAATGTAATTTTGCTTCGTAAATTCCGATACACTCTCTGCCCTTTAACATATCCGATGTATCACGTGCATTGAAATAAAGCCTTAGCACACCGTCATAAAAAACGAGGTGTGAAGCATATACAAACTGTGCCATCCAGTCATTGTCGCCACACATCTGAGGCTCAAGAAACGGCTTTACAAATTCAAATTTTTCACCGTCATCGGAACGAAGAAGCATGATTGCCGAGTGGCTTTTCCCGTCTTTCATATAGATACCGTTCTGCAGACCTATGTAGCAATCAGCCAGCCTGTAAACTTTCAGGCAGCCTGAGCACAGATTCAGGTATTCAATATCCTTATCGGGACTGATTATCGGCTCAGTTCTTGAAATATAGCCCTTATCGGCATTCTTACTCTCTGCAAAGCTGATGTGAGTAGGCTCACAGAAGCCGCAATCTTTTATGAAAGTCTGACCGCAGGAATAGTACAGCCTGTAGCCGTCTTCTTTTTCCAGAAGAAAGGGATTTGAAATCGCCTGACCGTGTTCATCTTCTTCAAAGGGTCTTGTCTTTCCTATCACAAGCTTCGGTTTGCTCCAGTTATCGAGGTCACGGGACTCAGTCACATATATTTCCGATTTCCATTTACCGCCAACGATAGTCAGAGCGTTTTCGAGCACGGTTTTTGTTCTCTCATAAAAAAGATAATATGTGCCGTCTATATAGTTTATATCAGCTCTCTGGGCTCTGGGAACGATTCTCTTTATTCTTCTGAAATCAATTCCGTTTTCGCTGTCATAACGGTAAACGCCGAAAAATGTATGACAGAACAGATGCCATTTCCCGTCAGATGATTTATCGGGAGTGATGATACTCGGGTCTGCAACAACAAAGCTGTTCAGGGGATTTTTCAGTACAGGGTTATTTTTATATAAACGGAACTCTGCGTTACAGAATTCATTGAATGTAAGATTTTTCATTTTACCATTTGCCTCTGAATTTGTTGACGATAACGCCAAGTCTTGTATCAAAAAAGTCTTTTGCGAATTTTTCGGACTTTGAAAGAGGTTTTTTGACAGGCACGGGACGTCTGATTGCGTCAAAATCACCCTTGTCACAGATAAATGGCTGTGTCATGCAGATACCGCCGTCACCTTTAAGCTGAGCTCTTACATAACAGCTGATTTTGTCGCTGTATTCACCGAGATTGATAACAGATGTGATTTCACCGTCTGCTTCACGGGTTTCACTGCAGATAACTTCACCGTCAGCAACCCATTCAATTGCTTTGCAGTTCACACCTGCAATTGTGATTACGCCGTTTTCATGGTCAACTTCGATTTTTGTAACCTGAGGCACTGCACCTTTACCAACGAAATCTTTGCCCATTTCGTTTTTGGCATAACGGGCAATTGCGAAGAATGTGCCGTTTTCCATGGCTGTACGAAGATTTTTTTCTGAATATTCAGGCAGAATGAAGTCCATGAAAGCTGTGTCTATCTGACTTACTTCATGTGCATCGCTGTTTGCAAAACCCCAAACAGTGCGGTTTCCTTCGGGTATAAGCGTTCTGAGAAGCTGGTCCCACAGCATTCTGTCCTGGAAATTCGGTCTGTCATACATATTAAGCACTTCAATGCCGAGGCATGACTTGTATCTTCTGAGAAGATCAGCAAAAAACTCAATGTTTTCAGGCACCTCGGTACAATCGGGGAACAGTCTGCACTGAAGCCAGTCTGTGGGGTGATTGATGTGTGAAAGTCCGCCGCTTTCTTCGATTTTTCTTATGGGAATTTCAAAATCGTTCTCTTTACCGCAGATACCCTCGCAGGCATCATCCGTAAAATAGCCGTTGACATGATTTTTCATGAGAGTGAACATATTAGCTTCAATACAATTCGGAACACACATAAGTCCGCGTTTTTTTGTACGCTGATTCTTCTCTGTTTTATATGTACCGTTCAGAATTGCATGATACTGCTCTGTTGTGGGGTGAACACGTTTGCCGTGCCAGAGATTCTGAAAAAGATAAAGAGGAATAATTGAAGGGTCCTGATCCCATTCCTTGCCGAAAATACCGTGCTCGGTCATGGCAAGAATGTCAAAATCATTATCATAAAAGCCCTCTATCATTTTTGTCATTGTGTCGTTTGCATCGCTGTATGTTGAATGTGTATGTAAGTTTGTTTTGTAGTGTCTTTCCTTATCACCGATAAGATCAGTAACGCTTTCATAGGGATTTGTTATCTTAAAATTTGCAGACATAAACATACCTCTCAAAACAATAATTTCTTAATTATAATATCACAATTTTACATTTGCTGTCAACTAACGGAAAAGTGATTCACAAAAAAAGCCCAGGTATTTCCTGAGCTTTGAGTTTGTTGATACTTTTATCTATTAAGAATAAGCTTTGTAAGTTCAACAGGATCAACGATTGTGCCGTCCTTATAAACACGCATATTACCTGATGCGATTTCATCGATAAGGATAACTTCGTCGTTGTTGTAACCAAATTCAAACTTGATATCCCAGAGATCAAGACCGATTGACTTGAGGTCATCAGCAACGATCTTTGTAATTTTGAGAGTCTGCTCTTTCATGCTTTCAAACATTGCAGGAGTCATTACACCGAGAGCTGCAAGACCTTCACCTGTTACAAGGGGATCGCCGAGAGCATCATTTTTGAATGTGCATTCAACATAACCACCTTCGAGAACTGTACCGTCTGCGATATATTCGCCGTATCTTCTGATGAAGCTGCCTGTTGCTACAAGACGGCAGATTACTTCAAGACCGTGACCGAATACGGTTGCAGGAAGAACTTCCATAGTTGCATCGTCGAGATTTGCACCCACATAGTGAGTTTTGATGCCGGCTTTCTTGAGAAGCTCAAAGTAGTGGATTGATGTTTCAAGGTTTGCTCTGCCGATACCTTCGATTGTGAGACCAACGCTGTTTTCACCGGGATCAAACACACCGTCTTTACCTGTACAGTCATCCTTGAACTTGAGCATTACGTTGCCGTTTTCAAGAGAATAAACGTCTTTTGTTTTACCTTCATAAATCTTTGTCATTAGTGTTGCACTCCTTTGTCTGAGTATAAAAACAAGATTATTTTAGCACCATTTTTTTGATTTGTACATACTTTTTTTTAATTTTTTTTGTATTTGTTTAATTTTACATTTTTAAGTCGCTGACATATTTAAGATTAGTACAATAAAACAACAGTATAAACACCTGATGCAAGCATTTTCACCGTGTGTCCGTCTTCAAAAGCAAAGCCGACGGGAAGTTTTATTCTTCCTGTCATTTTTTCGGGCACCTGAATTTCAAGCACTATTTTTTCGTTTTCTCTGTGCCATGAAGAAGATATTTTTCCTGCAGGTGCAATATGGAAACCTTCGGCATAATCAAGAGATTTAACAAAACACGGTGCAATGTCAACATTATCAACATTTTTACGTGTCGGATTCATTCTGATACCTGCAAGATACTGAATGAACCAACTGCTGATATCACCCCAGAAATGATGATTCATAGATGAAACACGGGAAAGGTCGCTGTCGAACTGCTCCCAGAGAGTTGTGCTTCCCTGCATCACCCAGTCACCGTAAGAGGGATATTCGGGCCCGACAATCATATCATATGCAAGGTCACTGCAACCGAACTCAGCAAGAACATGGAAAAGAACTCTTCCGCCGAGAACGCCCACATCAAAATGATCATTTTTCAAACTGATAAAATCAAGCAGTCTGCTGAATGCGGCAGGACGTTCGCCGTTTTCAAAAATTCCGTAAAAAAGTGCCATTGCCTGTGATGTCTGACAGTTGCCGATTGCGGTCATGGTGCCGAAATCAATAAGATTTTTACGGATATCGGCTCTGAACTGCTTTGCCAGAGTATCAGCAAAATCACGCTGAGGAATCATACCCACGACATCAAACAGAAAAGCTGCTTTTTCGGCAATATCCATAGCCATAACGGTTGATGTGAATTCAAGAGGTGAAATATAGTCATCTGCTTTTCTGCCAACGGGACACCAGTCACCCAGACCGAATTTCACAAGTCCGTTTCCGTCCTTTTTTGTGGTGAGAAAGTGAAGATATGTCATGATTGCTTTTGCCGATTCATAAATCATATCCGTTTCTCCACGGTAAATGTATACATAATACGGCAGATAGACTAAAACGCAGTCCCATGCAGGGCCGAATCCTTTACCGTAGCCCCATGTGTCGGTTGGCACAATACCGGGAATCATGCCGTCATCAGCCTGAGCTTTGCAGATGTTACGCATCCATTCACGGTAGCTGTTTTCAGCAGAAAGATTCAGAAGAACATGCTCTGCCGAAAGTGCAGCATCTGCTGTCCATCCGTTTTTCTCACGCTGAGGACAGTCTGTGGGGAAATAATAAAAGTTTGCAAGGTCACTGCGTCTTGTCATTTCCTGGAGTTTATTCACGATTTCATCCGAACAGGAAAAACCACCAATTTCTTTCAGATCCGAGTTCATAACAACGTATGTGAGCAGATCGGATGTTGCCTGTTCTTCGGTTATGCCTTTTACAAGCACATAACGGAAGCCGTGATATGTGAAACGAGGTGTATATGTTTCGTTTCCGTCACCTTTACATATATAAATATCACGATGAATTATCTTCAAATCGTGGCTGTACTGTTCTTCGTTTCTGAAAAACCATAATCCGTCAAAGGAAATCTTATTATCAACAAGACGCTCAACATGAATCATGTCGATCTGCTGACCTGAAGTGCCGTTTATATTCAGTCTGCATACACCTGCACAGTTTTCACCGAAATCATAACGGTAGCCGTCGTCTTCCTTTGTAATTGAAACGGGCTTGATTTCCCTTGTGACAACTATGGGTTCGGCTTCGCAGATTCTCGCCTGACCTCTGGGGTTGGGTGCAGGAATTGCGTTTTTCCAGTCAGAATCATTGAAACCCACATCATTCCAGCCGATTTTTTCATGCCTTGCGTCATAGTGTTCACCGAAACGGTAATCATCAAAAATTATGGGTGACGGTGCTGTGAGGAATTTTTCATCCGTTTCAAAATATACTTCTTCACCATCAGCATTCTTCCATGTTACGGCCATTGCAAACTGCGGTGCACCTCTGAAAATATCTTTATCAAAATCCCAGATATAACCGCCGGGGTTATTCTGAAAACCGTTGCCGAGCCAGATACCGACAGCATTTTCACCCTTGTTTATCGGAATATCATATTCATCGTAATAAACGATATGGTCTGTATTGCTGATGTAGGGAGCCAGTGCACCTTTTGTGTAATGCTTTCCGTTAAGATATATTTCATAAAAACCGCAGGCTGTAATCACGATATGAGCCGTAGCATCTGCATCTGAAATAAAAGTTCTGCGGAAATAAGGTGCGGGAATATGCTCATCCAGAGTTGTAAATTCTGTTGTTGCTCTGATAAATTTTTCAGGATATTTCATAAAAAATTCCTTTCTGCAAAAACATAAAACTCCACTTTGAAAATGGAGTTAAAAGTTTGTATTATTGACAGTTCTGAGTAGCGGTTTTTCGGGTGCATCACGAAGCACCACTATCGTTACCGAGCAGTTGTCTGCTTCAAAATTAAAGCTGTCGCAGTCGTTCATGCCCAGGGCTTCTCTTGCAAGACAGCTTAAGAATGTGCCGTGTGTCACAACTATCACAGTTTCACCGTTTTTGTATTTTTCCGTTATGATATCAATACATTTTTTGGCTCTCTTTCTGAGCATCGGTGCATCTTCATCGCAGTAAGTATCCTTTTCGGCAAGCTCAGGAAGAATATTCATATCCATACCGAGTTTTTCAGCTATGGGTGAAGCTGTCTGAACGGCACGGACAAGAGGACTTGCAAAAATGCCTGCAATTGCTTCTTTTTCAAAGCAATCTGCAAGCTTTTCTGCCATTTGTATACCTTTATCCGTCAGCGGCGGATCATCACTGGAATAACCTTCGGGAACATCTGCACTGATATTCCCGAAAGATTCACCGTGTCTTACAAAAACAATCTGCGTTTTTATGTCTGTACGTTCTCTTAAACCGAACATTATTCAAAGAAATAAACTCTTGTTTCGTAAGGTCTTGTTGTAAATCCGTTTGCAGTAACGGGGTTATCATTATGACTGCAAAGGATAGCCTTGCCCTTTGAAAGATCATATCCTGCAGGAGCCTTGAAATCAACGGCTTTTTCTGTATAAGAGCAGATTACAAGCATTTTCTTGCCTTTGTATGTACGTTCATAAACATAAAGATCTTTGCTTGACTTGTTGTATTCTTTATAAGCACCGTAAACAGCAATGGGGTTTTCCTTACGGAATTTGATGAGTGCCTTGTAATGATTATAAACAGAGTCGGGATTTTCCATTTCTGCCTTTGCATTGATGCCGTCTTTATAGCTGGGATTGACGGGCATCCAGGGAGTACCTGTTGTGAAGCCTGCATTTTCTGTATCGTCCCACTGAACGGGAGTTCTTGCATTGCCTCGGCTGGAAGTTTTAAGTCTTTCCTTGATTTTTTCATCAGAGAAACCGAGAAGTTTCAGTGTCTTTGCATTGTTGACCGCAAAAATATCCTGATAATCCTCAACATTGGGAAGATCAATGTTGATCATACCGATTTCCTGACCCTGATAAATGAAAGGAGTACCGCACTGAAGCATATATGTATTTGCGATTGACTTAGCACTTGCATTTCTGTACTTGACACTGCCGTAACGGTTGATGATACGGGGATGGTCATGGTTTTCCATGTAAAGAGCGTTCCAAGCCTTGCCGTAAAGAGCATCCTGCCAGTTAGTGAAAACTTTCTTGAGCTGCTTGAGGCTGAAGGGCTTGTTAAGGCAGTCCATGAAGATACAGTCAGCTTCCATATGCTGGAAATGGAACATCATATCAAGCTCCTGACCGGGCTTTTCTTCAATATATTTAAGAGCATTTTTGGGTGTCATAAGAGGTGCTTCACCGACTACGAAGCAGTCATAATCATCAAGCACTTCTCTGAATTCAGAAAGGAACTCGTGAATACGGGGACCATCCTTGTAATGCTCCATACCGCAGGCCTGAGGAATGGGGAAACCGTTAGGAAGACCGTCTCTCTTTGAAGTGAAAGTAATAACGTCCTCACGGAAGCCGTCAACACCCATATCAAGCCAGTATTTCATGATTTCCTTGACTTCTCTGCGGACTTCGGGATTTTCCATCTTAAGGTCGGGCTGTTTCTTTGAGAAAATGTGCAGATAATACTGACCGTTTTCTTTATTGTATTCCCATGCCTTGCCTTCAAAGAGTGAAGACCAGTTATTGGGGTTCTTTTTGCCCTTACCGTCACGCCAATGGTAGTATTCATGATACTTACTGTTCTTATCAATACCCTGCTTGAACCATTCATGTTCGTCTGATGTGTGGTTTACAACAAGGTCCATGATAACCTTTATGCCACGTTTGTGAGCTTCGTCGAGCACCTTTTTGAAAAGCTCGTTGTCACCGTAATCGGGAGAAATATTTCTGTAATCTGAAATATCGTAACCCATATCTGCGTTGGGTGAGCAGTAAAGAGGTGAGAACCAGATACAGTTGATGCCGAGCTCCTGAAGGTAATCAAGCTTTGAGAGAACACCCTCAAGGTCGCCTATACCGTCGCCGTTACCGTCACAGAATGAACGGGGCCATATCTGATAACACACCGCATCCTTATACCATTGTGTTTTTTTCATATTAAAAGCTCCTTTCGGTTTGCAGTTTTTATATATTTTTTATATTATAACAAATATTTTCATATAAAACAATAGCAAAATGCAAAAAAAGAAGCCGTATTTCTACGGCTCCATGATATAATTTTTAATCAATCTGTGCGGCCTTGCGGAGAATAAGCCTTGCATCAGCAGCGGTAATGCCGGACTTGCCGTCAACATCGGCGGCAGTATACATCAGTCCGTTGAGGAATTCCAGTTTTGCAGAATTACGAAGTGCCAATCTTGCATCAGCGGCAGTTACTTCACCGTCACAATTGACATCATGTTTAACACAGACCGATAAAGAATCAGCTTCAAAGCCTTCATATAATGTTACAATTCTTGAATCTGTTGTTATTTTATCATCAGAAGACAGGACTTTTCCGTCTGCGTTTTTTATAACAGCACTTTCGTTATTGACTAAATCAATAACATCAGAAACAAGCATTTCTCTGTCAAAGACAGCATGCGAATAATTCATATATTCATCATCAATTTCAACAAAATCAATTTCTGCAATATCAATAATACTTTCATAAGGCTGTACAAATTTCACTTTAACATCTACGGGATTTCCTTGTGCATCTTTTACATTAACACTGATTTTCATGTCATGCTTGCCTACACCCTTAACTTTCAGATAGCCTGTTGCTGTGCAGGAATATGATTTTCCCGGAATTGCCATATCACCCAATTTTGCAGAAAAACAAACACCGGTTTTTGTGGGTAAACAACCTGATATGCATGTCATTACCGGAATTTCAACGGATGTTTCATATTCAAGCAAATCTTTGTTGAAATCAACATTTACAAAGCAAGACGAAAACCGTTCAATTTTCCTGAAAACAGCTGTAATTTCTGTTGTGTCACCAACAAATCCGTCTGAACCGTTTGCATTTTTGTCATAAGTAATTACTTCAGCTACCCTGATAACAATATCGTAATCGTCATCTTCTGCAAAACATGTCAGACTTGCACTCAGAAATAAAATCACAATTGACAACATAATTGATAAGAATTTTTTCATAAGTTTTCCTCCTATTGTAAGCCTGCTGCAAATCTCAGTATTAATCTTGAGTCTGCAGCGGTAATCTGACTATTGTTATCACATTTCAAAACAATTGTGTAAATTCAATCTTTCTATAATATTAACACTCATAATTGCAATAATGTGACACAAAAAAATAAAAAAATTAAAATTTGTAAAAAATCACAAAAAGCCGGCATTCCGATTGTGCGAAATGCCGACTTCCGATTTCTTTATTCCTCTGTCTGAACTTCCTGTTTTTCTTCCTGTGCTTCTGCTTTTTCTGCCAGTTTCTTTTCACGTTTTTCGGTTTCTTCACGAAGAAGTACGTAAATCGTTGATGTAACGGGCACACCGAGGAGCATACCGAAGGGACCTGCAATTCCGCCGCCTATCGTAACCGCCGCCAATACCCAGATAGCAGGAAGATTTATCTTGTCGCCCATGACTTTCGGATAAATTATATTACCCTCAATCTGCTGTAATATGAGAAGATATATCACAAACACAAGAGCTTTTGCGGGTGAAACCGTCAGAATCATAAATGCACCCACTGCAATTCCCACAAACGCACCCACAACGGGAATAAATGCCGTTACACCGATCAGAGCACCGACCATAGGTGCATAAGGTATTCTGAGAATGAGCATACCTATAATACAGAGTGTTCCGAGAATGAGAGCTTCAAGAGTTTGTCCCGAAACAAAATTACGGAAAATTCCGAGTCCCACGGAAACTGTATGCAACATCGGTTTACCTATTTTTTCAGGAATCCATGCTCTTATCAGACGCTCAGCCTGTTTTGCCAGCTTTTCTTTGCTGACAAGAATATAGATTGCAAAAATCAATGCAATTATGAAATTGGCAACAGCACTGACGAGTGTACTTACTGTACCCACTGCAGTATTCATAATGTTACCGCCCTGTTCGGTAATCCACGTCTGCAATGTACTGCCGATTTTATCCCAGTCAATATTGTAATTGACAAGAATATTATTATAAAGCATCTCACCGAAGGGTAGTTTTGAAATCAGAGCCTCAGCCTCAGAATCTCCGATTTTTCCGAAAAGCTCAACAGCACCCTGAATAATAATTTTTACAGCATTTATAAGCTCGGGAATAACCAATCCCACAATTCCTGCAAAAACACCGATAATTAAAACAAGTGCAAGCACCATCGAAAGCGGTCTTTTCAGCTTTTTCAGAAGTTCTTTTTTACTTTTTTTAAACAGATGCCTCTCAAAAAAGCATACGGGGACATCAAGTATAAGCGCAAAGAATATACCCAGAAGTAAAGGCATGACAAGCTTTATACCCCATGAAACAGCTGCTCCCAGATAATCAATATTCTGCACACCGAGATATATCAGTATACATACCGTTGCGATACCGATTATCCATTTTGCCAATTTTTTTCCGTTTTCCGAATTTAAATCCATCTGACATCACCTGTGTTTGCATTTATAATTTTATTATATCAAAAAAATTTTCATTAAGCAAGAGTCAGTCTTTCATTTCTTCTTGACGATTTTTCTGTCAAGGTATATAATAGTTATATTATTTTAAAGATTGGACTGATTTTGTTATGGATAGATTTGCAAGATTCAGATTTCAGCCGTGTCTTCCTCTGGGAGAAGACGGCAGACGTGTAACAGCATCAAAAAAACACATTGCCCTTTCAAGAAAAGCGGCAACCGAAGGTATGGTGTTGCTTAAAAATAATGACAACGCACTTCCTCTTGCAAAAGGTGAAAAAATCGCACTTTTCGGCAAGGCAACCATCGAATACATAAAAGGTGGCGGCGGAAGCGGTGATGTCCACTGTCCCTACATCAGAAATATTTATGAGGGCTTTGAAGAAAAGGAAAAAGCGGGCAAAGTAAAAGTTTATATGCCCCTTGTGGATTTCTATAAGGAATATGTAAAGCGTGAAAGTGTAAATGTCCTTACAGAAGAGCAGATAAATGCCCGTTGGGATATCGTAAACAATATGGAATTCTGCCAGAAGCGTGACGATATGACTTACGACACCTTTGCGGCAATGCACGTTACAGAAGCAGAAGTGCCCGATGAGCTGATTGTTGAATCTGCAAAAAATGCAGATACGGCAATCATCACACTCAGCCGTTTTTCTGCTGAAGGTGTTGACAGAAGACCTCAGGGCGGTGACTACTACCTTTCTGACCTTGAAAAACATCTCATTGACAGAGCGACCGAACTTTTCAGCAAGGTTATCATTGTCATCAACTCAGGCGCTACAATGGACTGCGAATATTTTGCAGAAAACGACAAAGTTCAGGCTATACTTTTCGGCTGGCAGGGCGGTATTGAAGGCGGAAGTGCAATTGCAGATGTTCTTTGCGGTGACGTGAACCCCTCAGGTAAAATGGTTGACACAATTGCCACAACTTATGACTGCTATCCCTGTAAAGACGATTTTTGGGAGAGCTTCTGGTACTGCGATTATTCAGACGATATCTATGTAGGCTACCGTTACTTTGAAACAATACCCGGTGCAGACAAATTTGTAAGATATCCCTTCGGTTTCGGTCTTTCATATACAAAATTCAGTTTCAGCGGAAAGGCTTGTCTTGAAAGCGAAGGTAAAATCGTTGCAGTTGTGACTGTCAGGAATATCGGCGATGTGGCAGGTAAGGAAATCGTTCAGCTTTACTACTCTGCTCCTCAGGGTAAGCTGGGCAAACCCTCTAAGGAGCTTGCCGCATATAAAAAGACAAAGCTCCTCTCTCCCGGTGAGTCAGAAACTGTTGTTATGAGCTTTGATATCAAAGACATGGCAAGTTTCGACGACCTGGGCAAGATTCAGAAAACTGCTTATGTCCTTGAAAAAGGTACTTACACATTCCATATGGGTACATCCGTAAGAGATACGGAAAAACTCGCATTTGAATATACGGTAGAAAATGATACTGTTGTCGAACAGCTTAAGCAGTGGTGTAAACCCACAAAGCTTGCAAAGAGAATGCTTTCTGACGGCACATATGAAGAACTTCCCATGGGCGAAGCTTCATATTACTATGAGCCCGTACCCGAAATGGTTGCAGATGCACCCGCAGAGCTCGTGAAGTTCGACGATATCGGCAAAAAATGTACTATTGAAGAATTTATCAAGCAGTTCACAATAGAAGAGCTGTGCGATTTCGTAGGCGGTCAGCCACCGACAGGTGTTGCAAACACAGGCTGTTTCGGTCCAATCAAGCACAGACTTGACACTCCTGCAATCCCTACGGCAGACGGCCCTGCAGGTCTCAGACTTAACACGGAAACAGGTATTCCCACAACAGCATGGCCCTGCGCAACACTTCTTGCATGTTCATGGGACCCCGACCTGATTTACGAAGTGGGTGCGGCAGGCGGTGCAGAAGTCAGAGAAAACAACATCGGTATCTGGCTCACACCGGCTCTGAATATTCACCGTGATCCTCTCTGCGGAAGAAACTTTGAATATTATTCAGAAGACCCCCTCGTTGCAGGCAAATCGGCATCTGCGGCAATCAGAGGTATGCAGTCAAGTAAAATTGCAGTTTCAATGAAGCATTTTGCATGTAACAACAAAGAAGCAAACCGTTATCAGAACGATTCAAGACTTTCCGAGAGAGCGCTTCGTGAAATTTATCTCAAAGGCTTTGAGATTGCAGTAAAAGAATCAGACCCGATAACAGTTATGTCTTCATACAACCTGATAAACGGTCAGCATACATCAGAAAGCTGGGAATTGCTGACAGGTATACTCCGCTATGAATGGGGATTCAAGGGTATGGTTGAAACCGACTGGGGTGTTAAAAATGACCCCGTTAAGGAAGTCAAAGCTGGTAACGACCTTAAAATGCCCGTGGGCTATCCCGATGAACTGAAAGTGGCAGTTGAAAAAGGTGAACTCACACGAGCTGAGATTGAACTGTGTGCAAAGAGAATAATTGAAATGATGTTAAGACTCGCAGATTAATAAAACGGAGAAACATTATGGCAAAAATAACAACAACAAAAACACATAACAGCGGAATTGCTCTGGGCGGTATCGGCAGCGGTACTGTTGAGATTCTTCCCGACGGTGAATTTCATTACTGGCAGATTGCAAACGTTGACCGTATCACAAAAGTAAGTTGGGAAAATAAAGTCGATGACGGTGAAAAGCATACAGGTGCGCTGTCTTTCTATGTCAGAAGTGAAGACGAAAACGGTGATGTTATCGTCAGAAAGCTCGGCATGAAAACAGATGCCGACGATTTTACATACCGTATGTTCGGCTGGAACAAACCCGTTGAACGCATTGATTTTGACGGCAGATTCCCCGTATGCGACATTGATTATATAGATTCGGGTCTGCCCTGCAATGTTTCTCTGAAAGCTGTTGCTCCCTTTGTGCCTCACAATTCGGATATTGCGGCGACTCCCGGTTTTTATCTTGATTTTACTCTTGAAAATCCCACAGAAAATGATCTCTCTGTAAGCCTTCTCGGCACTCTCGCACCGTCTTTTGCAGACAAAGAATCGGGCAGAGTGAATTCAGTTCATGCAACAGAAAACGGTGTCTGTGTTTTTTCTGATTCCGAAAAAGAAACAGGTGCTCCGAACTGCGGAAATTTTGCTTTTTCCGTAAACGGTGATGCAGAAAAATCATATATTACTGCCGATTTCACAAGCTACATCAAGGAATACATTGCTTACTCAAGTGATTTCGGCGTTACTCAGGAGTCCGTTCTTTTTGCTTTCAGAGAAAACGGAAAACTTTCCGACAGCACAAGTGGCACAAAACCCTCTGAAATTCCCGAAAATTTCGATGATTTATCAGACGAAGTGATTGATGCTCTTTGCAGTGAATACGAAAAGTATCCCTTTGCGGTATCTCTTATAGAGAGAATCCGTCACATAACACCATCTTTCCCTGCAAACAGAGAAGAAAAAAACGAACTTCTTAAATATTTACACCGTCAACTCGGAAGAATGACAGGTGAATTCGGCGCATCTGCTTTGTGCGGTAAAGTAAAACTCGGTGCCGGTGAAAAGAAAAATATCAGATTTGTTTTTTCCTGGTATTTCCCCAATCATGTAGCGAAAGACGGCAAGAAACTCGGTCATTACTATGAAAATCTTTTCGCAGATGCTCTTGAAGCAAATAAATTCTTAACTTCAAACACTGATATTTTTGACCGTGCAACAAAGCTGTCTGATGTGCTTTTCGATACGGATATGCCATCTGTTTATCCCGAATCATGGAGCTCACATCTTTCAACAATAATAAAGAGTTCGTGGTATCTGAAAGACGGAAAATTCGGTCTGTGGGAGGGACTCGGCTACTGCGGTTTCCACACCACAGATATCACTTACCACGCGTCTTTCGGTCTGCTGTCACTCTTCCCCGACCTGCAGAAAAAGCAGATGAAAATGGGTGCCGAATTCCAGCGGGAGGACGGAAGAGTGCATCACTGCTTCGCTCCTGATCTTGAACACGTTGACGACGGTTTTGACCGTGTTGACATGAATATGCAGTTTGTGCTTATGGTGCTCCGTGACTATCTTTTCACAGGTGACAGGGAATACATTTCAGGCCTGTGGAATAATGTAGAAAGAGCAATGGATTCCATTGAAACTCTTGACAAAAACGGTGACGGACTTCCCGACTACGATACAAAGCGTAACACCTACGATGCCTGGAATTTCTCAGGCACACCCACATATATTTCCGTGCTGTGGCTTGCCGCACTCAAAGCCGCTGTCAGGATTGCAGAAATTATGAACGACAGCAATCGTGCAGAAAAGTGGGCTGTCATTCTTGAAAAGGGAAAAAAGTCACTTGACGAAAAACTGTGGAACGGTGAATATTACAATCTCTGGTGCAATGATACACAGACAGATGAATCTCTTATGACAGACCAGCTTGACGGCGAATGGTTCATCCGTATGATAGGTCTCGGCGGAAATATCCCCGATGAAAGAGTCCGTGATGTTATGAAATTCATTTTCGATAAGAATTTCGACAGGGAATCGGGACTTAAGAATTCAAGCTGTCCTGCAGGCAGAAAAACTTCCATTCACACATACAAAAACTGTCAGGCAGAAGCCATGTGGACAGGTATCGGATATGCTTTTGCCGCAATGGCTCTGTCAGTAGGTCTTCGTGACATCGCAGACACTGAAGTTGCATCAATCCACGAAAATCAGATGCGTTTCGGCGCATTCTGGGATCATTGGGAATGCGGTCATCACTACACAAGACCCATGTCGAGCTTCTCTACAATCAATGCGGCTCTCGGACTTTATGTAAACAGAGAAGAAAAGACTGTGAAACTCAGACCCATCGACAAAAACATCACACTACCCTTATGTCTTTGTGATGCAATTGCAACGGTAAATTTCAGTGATGATACCTGCACGGTAAAATGCATCGAAGGCAATCTGAATGACTGGAATTTTGTATCACCCGAAAACATAAAACTCGTGAAAATTTAATAAATCAGCTTGTGTTTTATTAATTATATGATATAATAATAAAATAAACATAAAATGATTTTAAAGGTTTGGATACGGCATGAAAAAAATTGACAGAACAGTCATGCAGGAAACAGTTTTTGTTTTTGCATTTATTCTTATATTCAGCGTGCTGATGGAAGCTGTTTATCTTATCATTGATAAGTGGGATTTCCCGATTCTTTGGGGTAATCTTTTAGGTGCTTTTGCGGCAGGCGGAAACTTCTTTCTTCTCGGTCTTACGGTGCAGTCAGCACTGGGCAAAGACGAAAAAGAGGCAAAAAACAGAATGAAGCTCTCTCAGATGATGCGTATGCTGATGCTGTTTGTTGTGGCACTCATCGGTTATCTCGTTCCCGTAATTGATATCGTTGCAGTTGTGATACCCTTTGTTTTCCCCCGTATCGCAGTCGCACTCAGATATTTCTTCATTAAGAAAAAGGAGGGACAGAATTGAAAAAAACATCTCTTCGTTTTAAAATCGTCGATGCGTTCTATATCGCAATGATGATTATTCCTTTTTTGGTCGGAATTGTCCTGAAAGTGCTGACAAAACCTGCTTCGGAGGGTATAAATATCACGGGTGCAGGGATTTATTTCACAATTCCGATGCCTTTACAGGATTTTCCCGTGACGGAATCACAGGTAAATTCACTTCTTGTTAGTATTGTTATCCTTTTCTTCTGTCTTTTTATGACTCACGGTCTGACAGAAAAATGCCAGCTTAAAAGACAGCATTTCGCAGAACTGATTGTCGAAAAGGTTGACGGTATGGTCAATGAGAATATGGGTGAATTTTTCAAAGGCTTTTCACCGTTCATCATCGGTATGATGGCACTTTCCGCAGTTTCAAGCCTTATCACTCTCTGCGGACTTTATCCGCCCACATCAGATATAAACATCGTCGGCGGTTGGGCAGTTCTTGTTTTCATACTTATAACATATTATAAGATGAAATGCGGTCCGATAAATTATCTTAAGAGTTTTACACAGCCCGTTGCATTCCTGACACCCATTAACCTTATCAGTGAAATCGCAACACCCGTTTCAATGGCATTCCGTCATTACGGCAATGTTCTTTCAGGCTCAGTTATCGGTGTTCTTATCGGTACGGCTCTCGGCTCGCTTTCGTCAAAGCTTCTCGGCTGGCTTCCGGGATTCCTTGCAGACATTCCGCTTCTTCAGGTCGGTATTCCCGCTGTTATGTCACTTTATTTCGATATTTTCAGCGGTTGCTTACAGGCTTTCATCTTTGCAATGCTTACAATGATGTACGTTGCAGGTGCTTTTGATATTGACACCTATAAAAAGATCATGGAAAAGAAAAACGCAAAAAAAGCAAAAAAACACGCAAGTGTTGAATAATAAATTTAATTTACGGAGGAAACAAAAATGGAACTCGCTTTAGGTATTATTTTAGGTTGTTGCGCACTTGGTGCAGGTATGGCAATGATTGCAGGTATCGGCCCCGGTATCGGTGAAGGTAACGCAGTTGCATCTGCTTGTGAAGCTATTGCCCGTCAGCCCGAAAGCAAAGGCTCAGTTACAACAACAATGCTCATGGGTTGTGCTATCGCAGAAACAACAGGTCTTTATGCTCTTGTTATTGCAATTCTGCTTATTTTCGTTGCACCCAATATTCTTGTTAACATTCTTGTCAACACAATGGCTGCACTTTAATCCTTTGATTGCGAAGTGAAATTATGCAAAATTTAGATGTTATTTCGGTAAATATATGGCAGATGCTCGCATCCCTTGCCAATCTTCTGATCATATTTTTACTGGTAAAAAAGTTCTTGTACAAGCCTGTTAAAAAGATGCTTGAAACAAGACAGAACGCGATTCAGAGCGATTATGATGCGGCAGAAGACGCAAAAAATCATGCCCTTGCAGACAAGGAAGCTTATGAAGAAAAGCTCCGCGGTGCAAAGGCTGAGGCAGATGATGTGATAAAATCTGCCGTAAATGTCGCTTCTCAGAGAGAAAAAGAAATTATCGCAGAAGCTAAGGAAAAAGCCGACGGAATTGTCCGTCAGGCTGAGAATGATGCTGTCCTTGAACGCAAAAAGGCAGAAGAGGGCATCAGAAAAGAAATTGTTGAAGTTTCTTCACTTCTCACAGAAAAAATGCTTGAGAGAGAAGTTTCCGGTGCAGACCATCAGCATTTCATCGACTCCTTTATTGAAAGTATAGGTGAAGATGATGCAGACTGAGAGAGAATATGCCACAGCTCTTTTTACTCTCACGGCAGAGGAAAACTCCACAGAGGCTTATGTTGAACATATGAAGACTCTCAGAGGTATACTTTCGGAAAATGAAGAGTATGTTGAGTTTCTTTCTTCTCCCGCAGTGTCCCTTGAAGAGAGAGCCGCCGCAATTGATGAAGCTTTCGGCGAAGACTTTCCCGAATATGCCCTTTCATTTCTCAAAGTTCTTTGTGAAAACGGCAGGATGAAGTCCGTTTTCGGCTGTATTGATGAATTTATAGGCCTTGCGATATCTGTTTCAGACAGAACAAACGCCGTCGTTTATTCAGCAGTAGAGCTTTCCGATGCTCAGAAAAAAGCTGTTGTCAGCAAGCTTGAAAAAATCACGAAAAAACAGGTTGAAGCTCAGTATATTATAGATGAATCCCTGATAGGCGGAATGAAGATTGAAGTTGAGGGTAAGACCTTTGACGGAAGCGTCAGACACCGTCTGCAGGAAGTAAAGGATGTGATCATGAGATGAACAGACCTGAAGAAATAAGCAATATCATCAAAAGTCAGATCAAAAATTACAAGGCTAAGATTGATATGACCGAAACAGGCAAGGTCATCCTTGTTGGTGACGGAATTGCCCGTGTTTACGGTCTTCGTAACTGTATGGCAAACGAACTGCTTGAATTTGAAGACGGCAGTTTCGGTGTTGCACAGAACCTTGAAGAAGAAACCGTTTCCGTTGCCGTTCTTTCAGATAAAGACAATATCCGTGAGGGCTCAGAAGTCAGAAGAACGGGAAAAGTTCTTTCCGTTCCCGTTGGTGAAAAGCTTCTCGGCAGAGTTGTCAATGCCCTCGGTGAACCCATCGACGGCAAAGGCCCCGTTGAGTATTCGGGCACAAGACCCATTGAGTCGGAAGCTCCCGGAATCATCGAAAGAGAAAGCGTAAGCGTACCCCTGCAGACAGGTATCAAGGCTATTGACAGTATGATACCCATAGGCAGAGGTCAGCGTGAGCTTATCATCGGTGACAGACAGACGGGTAAAACAGAAATTGCGATTGATACTATCATCAATCAGAAAAATACCGATGTTATCTGTATCTATGTTGCAATCGGTCAGAAGAGTACATCTGTTGCACAGCTTGCAAGTGAACTCCTCCGTAACGGTGCAATGGAATATACAATCATCGTATCAGCTTCTGCTTCGGAAAGTGCTCCCTTGCAGTATATCGCTCCTTACAGCGGTTGCGCAATGGCTGAATATTTCCGTGAGCAGGGCAAGGATGTCCTTATCATTTACGATGACCTGAGTAAACACGCAGTTGCATACCGTGCACTGTCACTGCTTATCAGACGTCCTCCCGGACGTGAAGCTTATCCCGGCGACGTTTTCTATCTTCATTCAAGACTTCTTGAACGTGCAGCCTGTGTTGCTAAGGAATACGGCGGCGGCTCAATCACTGCCCTGCCCATTATCGAAACTCAGGCAGGTGACGTTTCTGCATACATTCCGACCAACGTTATTTCAATCACAGACGGTCAGATTTTCCTTGAAACAGAGCTTTTCCATTCGGGTATCATGCCCGCCATCAACCCCGGTATCTCCGTAAGCCGTGTAGGTGGCTCGGCACAGCTCAAGGGTATGAAAAAAGTTTCGGGTGAGCTGAAGCTTCTCTATTCACAGTACCGTGAACTGCAGGCATTCTCACAGTTCGGCAGTGATCTTGATGCTGATACAAAGGCACGTCTTGCACTTGGTGAAAGAATCGTTGAAGTGCTCAAGCAGGGCAGAAATGCACCTGTACGTGTAGGATGTCAGGTTGCAATCGTTTATGCCGTCATCAACGGTTTCCTTGATAAAGTTGCCGTAAAAGACGTTCACGAATACGAAAAACGCCTTTTCGCAAAGCTTGAAAACGAAAAAGGCAACTGGCTCAGCCGTATTGAAGCAGGCTTTTACGAAAAAGAAGACGAAGAAGAACTCAGAAGCGTTCTTTCTGAAATGCAGGTGTGATAAGTTATGTCACAGAATACAAAAGCACTCAGAGTGCGTATAAAAAGCGTAACCTCCACCATGCAGCTGACAAAGGCGATGGGGCTTGTTGCGTCTTCAAAAATCCGTCGTGCCAATGAAGCAATGCTCAAAGGCAGAGATTACGGCACGGCACTTGATAATATGATTTCAGCCCTTTCAGCAGACAGAGAAAGTCTCAAAAGCCCTTATATGAAACAGCGTGATGAGGGCAGAACGAGAATTATCGTCATCGCAGGTGACAGAGGTCTTGCAGGGGGATATAACGCAAACGTTTTCCGTCTGGCTAATCAGTACCCAGATGCTGAATTCATTCCCCTCGGAAAAAGAGCCTGTGACAGATATGACAAGGACTATGTTTCATCGGAATATTTCAATTTTGATGATGCCTATGCCCTTGCAGACAGTCTTTGCACCGATTTTGCAGAAGAAAAATTTGACAGGCTCGGTATCATATCGACAGAATACATCTCAATGATGAGTCAGGAAGCATTCATAAAGTGGATTCTTCCCCTTGAAAAAAGCGACAGAACAGACACGGCAGGCATTGTTTTTGAGCCCGACCATCTGACGGTGCTCAACAATGTTGTCCGTGAATATGTGGCAGGAATAATTACCGTCTGTGCAAGGGAAAGCTTTGCAAGTGAAGTTGCCGCAAGAAGAATGGCAATGGACTCTGCAGGCAAGAATGCACAGCAGATGATAAGTGATCTGCAGCTTGAATACAACAGAGCAAGACAGGGCGCAATCACACAGGAAATCACGGAAATCGTCGCAGGCAGCGGTGATTGACAGGAGTGGTAAATTTGGAAAATTTGCATACAGGTAAAGTAACACAGGTTATGGGACCCGTTGTTGACGTGCGTTTCAACGAAGGTGAACTTCCCATGATTCACAATGCACTTACGATTCCCGTAGGTGACAGAAAACTTACCGTTGAAGTGGCTCAGCACATCGGTGACAACACAGCAAGATGTATTGCCATGGCTTCAACGGACGGTCTGCAGAGAGGAGTTCAGGTTACCGATACGGGTGCGCCCATCAGCGTTCCCGTCGGCAGAGAAACTCTCGGCAGAATCTTTAATGTCCTGGGTGATGCCGTTGACAATCAGCCTACACCCGAAACACGCGAAAAATGGAACATTCACAGAAGTGCTCCCGATTATGACGAGCTGACAACAAGCACCGAGATATTTGAAACAGGTATCAAAGTCATTGACCTTATCTGCCCCTATTCAAAGGGCGGTAAAATCGGTCTTTTCGGCGGTGCAGGTGTAGGTAAAACAGTTCTTATCATGGAGCTTATCAATAACATCGCAAAACAGCACGGTGGTATCTCCGTATTTACGGGTGTCGGCGAAAGAACACGAGAGGGTAATGACCTTTATAACGAAATGAAGCAGTCAGGCGTTCTCAGTAACACTGCACTTGTTTACGGTCAGATGAATGAGCCTCCCGGAGCGAGAATGAGAGTCGGACTTTCAGGTCTTACCATGGCTGAATATTTCCGTGACACGGAAGGACAGGACGTTCTGCTCTTTATCGACAATATTTTCCGTTTCACACAGGCAGGTTCTGAGGTTTCGGCACTTCTGGGCAGAATGCCCTCTGCCGTCGGTTATCAGCCCACACTTGCAACCGAAATGGGTGCTCTGCAGGAGAGAATTACATCAACAAAGAAAGGCTCAATCACTTCGATTCAGGCAGTTTATGTTCCTGCCGATGACCTGACTGACCCTGCTCCCGCAACAACATTCGCACATCTTGACGCAACAACGGTTCTCGCAAGAAGCATTGCATCACAGGGTATTTATCCCGCTGTTGACCCCCTTGAGTCAACAAGCCGTATCCTTTCTCCCGAAATTGTGGGCAAGGAGCATTACGAGGTTGCAAAGGAAGTTCAGAGAATACTGCAGAGATACAATGAACTCATGGATATCATTGCAATCATGGGTATGGATGAACTTTCAGATGATGATAAAGTCCTTGTTCAGAGAGCAAGAAAAATCCAGCGTTTCCTTTCTCAGCCCTTTGATGTTTCAGAGAAATTCACAGGCTTCCCGGGTAAATATGTTCCCATTGCCGAAACAATAAGAGGCTTTAAGGAGATTATTGAGGGTAAGCATGACGACCTGCCCGAATCAGCATTCCTCTTTGTGGGCACAATTGACGAAGCAGTTGAAAAGGCAAAGAAGGTAAACTGATGAATACTTTTAAACTCAATGTTGCATCGCCTGACGGAAATATTTTCTCAGGTGATGTGGTAAAATTAGATGTCAGAGGCACAGAGGGCGAACTTGCAGTAATGGCAGGTCATATTCCCTTTGTTACAAGTGTTGTTCAGGGTGCCTGTGCCGTATGGACAGACGAAAACACAAAAAAAACCGCCACAACAAAGGGCGGACTTCTCACCGTGGACAAAGATACTGTTACATTCCTTGCAGGGACATTTAAATTTGATGAATAACAAAAAAGGAGCAGAAATGCTCAATAAACAATAATTTATTGAAGAGTTAGGAGTTAGAAGTTAGAAGTTAGAAGTGTCGGAAGCCCTGACGGGCTTGTTCCGCTTCGCTCTATAAATGAACTCGAACTTTTTACGACATACCGCCATTTGTGCTCTATCTGCATTATAATGGGGTAAGGGGCAAAGCCCCTTCATAAACTTCTCACTTCTCACTCCTCACTTCTAACTATTATCGAGCACAGCTCGATAAATTATTGTTCATCAAAAAATCACACATAAAAGAGGAACTGTATTTTCTACAGTTCCTTCAGACTGTCGATAAACCGTGTTTCGCAATCAAGCGAGACACGGTTTTTTAGCATAAATAAAAGAATACACTAAAATATTTATTAAAAAACGCTTTTTTGTTGGCTTTTTTTCGTTTTTGAACTTCCACATTGCCATTTT
>JAFXLD010000008.1 GCA_017531385.1 Clostridia bacterium | reverse complement strand
ATCACGCTCCAATCTATAGTGGGTTTGGGCTACGCCCAAGTATTTAAAAGCACTCTTTGTATATACAAAGGGGAAGCTTGCCGTCACAAAGTGACGAATTTGCCTTTAGCTTTCAGGGGCAACCGCCCCTGCTTTAGCTATCGGCTGCGGTTAAGCTAAAGAAAAAAATTAACCTTATTCCAATTCGGAACAAGGTTACATTTCTAATTCTTCATACTCTACGCTTTCAAGGTTAGGTACGCTCTCTTGGCTTTTGTCCTCAATAATCTGCGGTGCATCAACTCCGAACATATCCGTTACTTCCTCTGCGGTTACTTTTTCGCCCATCAGAAAGTCCTCTGCTGACATTTCCATATCGTGCAGCATTTCTTCATTCATCTGTCCGATAAAACCTGACACCTCGCAAAAATGCTCACCGTCTTTGAAAAGCTCATAAAGGAAGTTGTTTCCGCTTATGTAATGACTGTATAAATCTGTATCTTCAATAAGATACCATACAGCATCACTCATTCGTTCTTCGCCGGAGCTTCTAAACATCTTTTCCATCTGTTCTTCATCCATAAACAAATATCCGACAAATTCACCTTTTGCTCCTAAGTGTTCCTCACCATTTGTCATTTCAGGGAATTTCCCGTCATAGAGGTAAAGAGGTATAATCGGTATATGCTTTTTTAGTTCATCAAGGATTCTGTTTTTTGAGTTTTCAAAATCATCCATATCAACACCGATTTCCTCCGGCTTTATATTTAATTTTTTCATCAGATGCTCAAACAGTTCTTTTTCGGACTTAAATTCGTGCTTATCACCTAAATTATATTTTTCATGCCAGCATACCATATTGCTGTATTCCTGACTTAATCTCGGATTTTTAGGTTTGGAATCATACGATATTTTTGCCGTAAATTTAGGTCTTGCTATTTTAATCGCCTCCCTTCAACCTTATTCCAATTTGGAACAAGGTCAGTCAAACATCTCATCTTCATCCTCATCTTCATTTTGGTTCATAGGATATTCGTCAATTTCCCCGACTTCCTTTTCACCACGCTGAATTGGTATGATTGCAGGATGTAATTCTGCAAGTAAAAAGTTTTGGTCTTTGCAAGTGTTTATGAATCCGTTAAAAGCTGAAACAAAAGGTAAATCAAGCTCGTCTGTTATATACACCTCTGCATCCTGATGTTTCATAATGAAATTCGCAATGTTATCTGCGGTTGGTTTCATATATACGGTTTCAGGGTTTTCACAATTTCTTGCGTGACCTACTAAATAAATGTGTGAACTGATACTGCTCATATTAAGCTCCTTTCTTTGACCTTATTCCAATTTGGAACAAGGTTACATTTCAATTTCTTCATCTTCGGTTTCTTCTTCGTAATAGTTTTGAAGTGTAAATCCTTCGCTTTCCAATTCTTCGTGTGTCATACCAACAGAACCGCTTAAAACATTATATAATTCCTGTCCTTTCAAAAGCTCAGACAGATAATCTAATGCTCCTGATAATATCTGCCTTGCTCTTGATTCAGGCAATTCCTTGTATATCTTACTCTGTCGATATGCTTCTGCTTTTTCGATGTCATCCTGAACAATATATGTTGTTTCTTCTTTCGGGTGTAATGGTGTGCAAGCAAACATACCACATCTGTAATTTATGATATTTTGCTGAATTTGCAGTAAATCCTCCAATGACATCTCACTCATAAGCATTTTATCAATGGTATCACTATACAAATCCGATTCATAAAGTTTATATGCCTCCGATCCGTAATCTACCGAAAGCTCTGTCGCTACATCATTTTCGTATTTAACATTACCAAACTCCACCGCTTCTGCATATTTAATGCGGTCAAAATTTGACAGCCATTTAAACAGCTTTTCATTATCTGCCGTTTGATAAAATTCTTCCGGGACAATCTGTGTAAATTCCTTTGCGGTATCATAGAGAAGATACCCGTCTTTATCCAAAGGTGCAAGAAAATGATAACCGAATCTGTATTTTTCGCTTTCTTCAAGCTCATCTATTGTTTTCATTATGCCTTCGCTGTCAAATCCGTTCTCCTGCAAGATTTTAATGTACTTTTCTTCGTTTTGGTCTATATGCCTTCTGATAAAACTATTTATTGATTCATCATCCGGCTTAATATCAATTCCGTATGCTCCGCTAAATTCGTCAAGTACAGAGCCGTAATTATCAATAACCCTGAAATTCAATCCGTTAAACGGTAAATCCTTTCCTTCAAAACTTCGGTTAAATGCTTTGGTTTCCCAATTAACCGTTAATCCTTTATAATTATACATTTAAAATTCTCCTTTCCGAACCTTATTCCAATTTGGAACAAGGTTATTCCTCTAATTCTTCCTCATCATCTTCGCTGTCAAAATCCGGGGAATAGTCCTGATCATACTTTTCAATCTGCTCATCAAAGAGTTTTTTTGCAGTACAATCTACAGCCTCATAAAATGCTGTTCTGTCAGGTTGAAAATAATCACATATTGTTTCCAGAGGTCGCACGATATTAAGCAAATAATCTACTGTTTCGCTATCAAGAGGCTTTTCGATTGTTAAGTAATCGTGTACGAATTTCATATTTGCGATTTTTTCAGCATCCCTGATAATATCAAAATCCCTATAAAAGTGCCGAACATCAGATATAAAACTGTGGTACTCTCTGTTAATCAGCGCATATAACTGTTGTTTTTTATATTCTTCCAAATAAGTGTCAATTTCACTTTTCACAAATTCTTGTATGCCTTCTTCCGAATTTTCCATATCAATTCCAAAAGCTCCAACAAATCCGCCGATTTCGTAACCGTAATCTTTATCTGCGTAAACCATGAAATATAGTCCTTCGCACTCTTTTTCCACACCGTCAACTTCACGCAAAACACCTTTGTCCTCACTTTGAGATATATAAAGTCCTTTATATTTCACAAAGAGCCTCCTTTCTTGACCTTATTCCAATTTGGAACAAGGTTACATATCCAATTCTTCATCATCTTCTGCTTCGTTATTTCCGAAAACATTCTGAAAAATATTCTCACGCCTCTGTAAAATCTCATCTTTATGCTCCCGAAAATAATCAACTGCCGGTTGCAAAGTATTATTCAGATAATTTTCATCAGCACAAGAGGTTATCACACCTTTTTGAGCAGTTATAAGAACATTTCCATTGCTGTCACATATAGTCAAGTCCTTATCAGGATTTGTAACAATATACTCCGCAATCTGTTCTTCAACAGAGGGAATTATGGTTGTATGATAATCGTATTTGCCTCTGCCTATCATAAACATTGTTTTATCCATTACGCTTGTAGCCTCTGCCGTTTTATTTTCAGGTGTAATTCCGGCTTTTTCAAGCTCTTCATCGGTAAATGATATTAAATCATCAAAGTTCAGATATTCAAGCTGATTCATAGCTAAATCTGCAATATCATCAAATTCCCGTTTATCGACCAATGTATTGTCTATGTACCTTTCCAGAGAATAATCAATAAGATTAACATTAACCTGTATAGGAATCTCATTATCTGTAATCGTTGTATGTGCGATTCCAACACAAGTCATATCGGAAAAATCTGCTCCGTGCTGATACTCCGTGTTACAGAAATCATTTATAAGCCCCTTCGCTCGTTCAAGTTCAGATGACTTCCAATTCGGATATTGCCTATATTTGTTTTCTACAAGACCTTCTAATCTTACTTTCAGGCGTTCTATATCGGTATCGGAAAACGAATAAACTTCCATTGCATCTCGTCTTTCCTGTGTTATAGCCATACCGCCTCTTTCCGTTGATACATAATACGGAAATTTCAAACTATGCTCTCTAATCCGTATAGGATCAAGCATTATATATCTTCCGTTTCCATTTAGCTCCATTAGCCACTTATTTTTATCATTTGCATCTTTTCCAAGTTCGGAATTACTGCTAATATTTTTCTCTTTCCACTTTTCTAAGCTATGTTCAAGCATTTTGGAAATATCGCCTTGCTCAAAAACCACATCATCCCTGCTTCGAGTATAAATACAACCTAAAATCATTTGTTGTTCGGTTGATTGAAATTTATACGGTGAATTTGTGTTATATACAAAATCTTTATAGGTAGAACCGCCTAAATCCAAAATACGATTATTGTTTGCTGTACTGCGTATAATCAGTTCTTTATCAAACAATTCTAAATGTTTATCCATTTATTCTGCTCCTTTCCGAACCTTGTTCCAATTTGGAATAAGGTT
>JAFXLD010000097.1 GCA_017531385.1 Clostridia bacterium | reverse complement strand
CAGTTTGTTTGCAAATGGCGGTATATCGCAAAAATTTCTTTTTCACTAATAGAGCGATAGCGGAACAAGTGCGCAGCACTTCCGACACTCCTAACTCCCAACTTCTAACTCCTCACTCTCAGATAAATTATTGTTTATCTTAAAAGCGGGGAAGTTTTTCTTTCCCGTTTTCAATTTATTTTTAATACTTTTATTATATATATTTGACATTGAACGCCTGATATATTATAATAATTATGATTGCAGAGAAAGGATGATGGATTGTATGGCTAAGAAGTTATATATATTGATAGCGGCAATTGTGCTGTCTTTGCCGTTGCTCATTTTTTCTTCCTCTGCTGCCCAGTCTTACCGCACAGGTACATATCTTGTAACTGATAAAAACGGTGCTGTACTGTATGAAACTTCTGAGGAATCATTTGAGTTCAGGGCTATTGCTCCCAAGGGTGCTTATCTTACGATAATCAGAGTTGTAGGCGATTTCGGATATACCGTATATGATTCCGTTTACGGCTGGATTGACCTTACAGACGGCTGTGAATATGTCAGTGAGATGCCGTCTGTCACGGACAAGAATAAAATTGAAGGCGCCCGTGGTATCAGAATTACAGCTCTTCCCGATAAAACAACTTTTATCGAGGGTGAAGAGTCAGCAGAGATTGACGGTCTTGAAGTGTCTCTTGTTTTCAATGATGAACAGGGATCCACAATGCCTGTAAAGGGATATGCTGTGTCATTTCCCGACCTTGATACTTACGGCGATAAGAAAGTCACCGTTTATTACGGCGGATTCAGCACGACTTATGACATAACCGTAAAAAAGGTTCCCGTAACTGCAATTGTGGTGACGAAACCTTTGAAAACCACATATATCGAGGGTGAAGCAATATCTTTTGACGGACTTGAAGTTACCGCATATTACAGCGACGGCAGAGACAGTGGGAAAGGTTTACCGCTTGATCCGTCTGAATATACCGTAAACGGAGTTACCGAGGGTGACTCAAAGTTGGCTCCGGGAACATATGAAGTTACCGTTACTTACAAATATCCCGAAATATCAGCGTCATTCCACGTTTATGTTTCAGGTAAATCGGTTGTTTCTCTGAGACTTCTGAAAATCCCTGCTGAGCTGAAAATCTATCAGGGACAGAATTTCAATAAGGGCGATTTTGAGCTTTCTGCAACATATGACAACGAAATAACAGAAACCATAACCGATTTTGATATGGTGTATGATAATATGCAGGTGGGCACACACACTGCAAGAATTTATTATATGGATAAGTATGTTGCGTTCGATTATACGGTATATGAGCTCAGACAGACAGGAATTGAACTCGGCGACACCATGGCTGTGGGCAGTTATGTGGGTGATGCTGTGAATTTCAGTAAATTACAGGTCTATGCCGTTTATAACAGCGGAGAAAAAAAGCTTACCGATAAATATGAACTCATTCACAGTATTGATACTTCGGCAATAGGAAAATACCCTGTAACGGTTGTTTGCGGTGAATTTACTGCTGAGTTTGAATATACGGTTGCAAAACGGCAGGAAGTCAGAATCGGTGACGTTAATTTTGACGGCAGTGTCAAAGCAGCTGATGCAAGACTTGCCCTGAGATGTTCTGCCAGAGTTGAAACACTGTCTTATGACGCATTTCTTGCTGCAGACGTTGACCTTGACGGGAAGGTCACAGCATCCGATGCCAGAAAAATATTGCGCGTTGCCGCAGGATTGGATAAATTCTGATATGACAAAAAAACAAATAGCCCTGAATGCTGTTGAAGCTTTAAAAAAAGCATATCCCGATGCCATATGCTCACTGGATGCGGGCAATCCTCTTGAACTGCTTATCGCAACAAGACTGTCTGCACAGTGCACCGATGCAAGAGTGAATCTTGTAACACCCGTACTTTTTGAAAAATATAAAACAATAGAAGACTATGCAGCTGCCGATGTGAACGATATTTCAGAGATAATTCATTCCTGCGGATTTTTCAGACAAAAATCAAAGGATATCGTGGGAATAGCACAGAAAATTATTTCTGATTTCGGTGGTAAAGTTCCCGATAATATTGAGGATCTGACAACACTCCCGGGTGTGGGCAGAAAAACTGCAAACCTTATCTGCGGTGATGTTTACGGAAAACCTGCAGTCGTTGCTGATACACACCTTATAAGAATTTCTAACCGTCTCGGTCTGGTTTCAACAAAAGATCCGTATAAGGTTGAGATTGAACTGAAAAAATTGTTACCACCCGAAGAGAGTAATGATTTTTGCCACAGATGCGTGCTTCACGGCAGGGCAGTCTGTGATTCAAGAAAACCAAAATGCGAAATCTGTACAATGTCGGAATTCTGTAAAAAGATTATATAAAGAGAAAATCGAAAGGAAGTTATTTAATTGTCTTTTCTGACTAAAATTTTCGGAGATTACTCCACAAAAGAACTCAAAAGAATACAGCCCCTTAAGGATAAGGTGCTTGCACTTGAGGATGAATATTCAAAGCTGACTGATGCCCAGCTTCAGGCAAAAACTCCCGAATTCAAAGAAAGACTTGCAAACGGCGAAACACTTGACGATATTCTTCCCGAAGCATTTGCCGCTTGTCGTGAAGCATCATGGCGTGTACTTAATATGAAGCATTTCCCCGTTCAGATTCTCGGCGGTATCGTTCTTCATCAGGGCAGAATTGCCGAAATGAGAACAGGTGAAGGTAAAACTCTTGTTGCAACTCTTCCTGCATATCTTAATGCTCTTGCAGGCAAGGGTGTTCATATCGTTACGGTCAACGATTACCTTGCAAGACGTGACTCCGAATGGATGGGTAAGGTCTATCGTTTTATGGGACTTACCGTCGGTCTTATCGTTCACGGTGAAAACCATGACGCAAAAAAGGCTGCTTACGATGCAGATATCACATACGGTACAAATAACGAAATGGGATTTGACTATCTTCGTGATAACATGGTTCCCTATAAAGAAATGAGAGTTCAGCGCGGTCACAACTTTGCCGTTGTGGACGAAGTTGACTCAATCCTTATCGACGAAGCAAGAACTCCTCTTATCATTTCAGGCAGAGGCGACAAATCTTCTGAGCTGTACAAGAGAGCAGATGATTTTGTCAAGGGACTTCGTGAAAAGCGTATCAAGGAGCTTGAATCAAAGCAGGCTATTGAAGATGTTACAGACGATGATGTTGATTACATTGTTGATGAAAAGGCAAGAAGTGCAACATTTACCAAAAACGGTATCGCAAAGGCTGAAGCCTGGTTCAATCTCGAAAACCTTATGGATGCGGAAAACCTTACACTTCAGCATCATCTCAATCAGGCTCTCAAGGCAAGAGGTGTAATGAAGCGTGACGTTGACTACGTTGTAAAAGACGGTCAGGTGCTTATCGTTGACGAATTTACAGGCCGAATCATGCTCGGCAGACGTTATAATGACGGTCTTCATCAGGCTATTGAAGCAAAGGAAAATGTAAATATCCGTTCCGAGTCAAAGACTCTTGCAACAATCACATTTCAGAATTATTTCAGACTTTATACAAAGCTTTCGGGTATGACAGGTACTGCCATGACGGAAGAAACAGAATTTCAGGAGATTTACGGTCTTGATGTTATCGCTATCCCCACAAACAAGCCGATGATAAGAAATGACCTGCCTGATGTTCTTTATAAAACAGAAAATGCGAAGTTTACTGCCATAATTGATCTTATCAAGGAATGTCACGAAAAAGGACAGCCTGTTCTTGTAGGTACGGTCAATATCGAGAAATCGGAACAGTTCAGCAAGGTGCTGAAAAAGAGCGGTATTGCGCATAATGTTCTCAATGCGAAGTATCATGACAAGGAAGCTGAAATCATTGCCCAGGCAGGTAAGCTCGGCGCTGTTACCATTGCAACAAACATGGCAGGACGAGGCACCGATATTATTCTTGGCGGTAATGCTGAATATCTTGCAAAAGCTGATATGCGTAAGATGGAAGGTATGACAGAGGAGCTTATTGCAGAAGCAACAGGCTTTGCTGAAACGGATAACGAAGAAATCCTCGAAGCAAGAAGAATTTATGCAGAGCTTGAAGCAAAGCATAAGGCAGAAATTGCAGGCGAAGCTGACAAGGTAAGAGAAGCAGGCGGTCTTTTCATTATCGGTACATCAAGACATGAATCAAGACGAATCGATAACCAGCTCAGAGGCCGAGCAGGTCGTCAGGGTGACCCCGGAACAAGCCGTTTCTTCCTTTCTGCTGAGGACGAACTTATCAGACTTTTCGCAGGCGACCGTTTCTTCCTGATTCTTGATTCATTCAAGAGCATCGGCGATATGCCTCTTGATGCAAAGATGTTCTCAAAGTCAATTGAAAGTGCTCAGAGCAAGGTTGAAAGTAACAACTTCGCTGTCCGTAAGAATGTTCTTAAATACGACGACGTTGCAAATATTCAGCGTGAGATCATATATAAGCAGAGAAATCAGGTTCTTGACGGTGTTGACCTTGATTCAACAATCCGTAAGATGATTATTGACAGCTTTACTGATGCCGTAAGTTTCTATTGCCCGTCTTCAAACAACGCCAAGGATTGGAATATATCAGGACTCAAGCGTAAATACGCATGGCTTTTCGGTGAAACAGAGCTTGTCAGCGAAACAGACAGCAGTGCAATTTTTGATCAGATGGTTGAACTTGCTGAGGCTAAGCTTGATGAACAGAGAGAAAAGTACGGCGAGCAGATGATCAGAGCTCTCGAACATAAAGCGCTTATCGAAAACGTTGATATGCGTTGGATGGATCATATTGATGCCATGGAACAGCTCAAGAGAAGCGTTGGTCTCAAGGCTTACGGTCAGAGAGATCCCGTTCTTGCATTCAGAGAAGAAAGCTCCGATATGTTTGAGGAAATGATTACAAACATCCGTGAGGGTACTGTTCAGTTTGTGCTTTGCGCAGTTCTCAGAAGTGAAGAAGACGTCAAGCGTGAACAGAAAATGAAACCCACCGAAACAAGCGGCGGAGACGGCAGCGAAAAGAACAGGCCTGTCAAAAAGGGCGAAAAGGTCGGCAGAAACGATCCTTGTCCCTGCGGCAGCGGTCTTAAATATAAGAAATGCTGCGGTAAAGATGCATAATAAATAAGAACAAGACTGCAAACTTACACAAATGTAAGTCTGCGGTCTTTTTTTTTGTGGCAAATTTCCTGTTTGTACATATGATATAACGAGGATTGTCCTCAAACAAGAAAACGAGCTTCGCCGTATTTCGGCGACCGTTTTCGCTTAGTCCATCGCCGTGCCCGCAGGGCAAATCGGCGGGACATATAATCTTTTTTTGCTTTATGGAAACGCAGTTTTCTATAAAGTGAAAAATATAAGGAGCAATGTCATGAACAACAGTACAAACAAATGTAACTGCGGTTGCACAAAGGAAAGTGCAGATTGCGAAAGAACTTTTCTTCCCGCAGAAATAAGAACAACTATGGCTTATGTACCGTTTCAGCTTGACCTGTCATATTACAGTGCTGAGGAAGCTCTTCGCAGAGGTACTTTATTCTGTGATCTTGACAAGCCTTTCAGGGGGAGATGCACATGCTGACAGAAAAAGCTAAACTCCTGCATTGTCTGAGTGCAGAGAAGTTTGCCGCATGGGAGCTTCACCTGTATCTTGACACACACCCCTGTGACAAAACGGCACAGCGCATGCACGAAAAACATATGGCAAGAGCCGAAGAACTCAGAGAAGAATATGAACGCAAATTCGGACCGCTTTCAACCAGAACGGGCGAAGGCTGCGAATGGGTTAAAGGTCCCTGGCCCTGGGAGAAAGGTGAGTAAGTTATGTGGACATATGACAAGAAATTACAGTACCCTGTAAAAATCAAAAATCCCAACCCTGCTTATGCAAAAATCATTATGGATCAGTACGGCGGGCCCGACGGTGAGCTTGCTGCTTCATTGCGTTATCTTTCACAGCGTTATTCAATGCCCTGTGACGAACTCAAAGGGCTTCTGACAGACATCGGTACGGAAGAGCTTGCTCATTTCGAAATGATCGGCGCCATGATCTATCAGCTTACAAGAAATCTTTCATGTGAAGAAATCAAAAAACAGGGCTTCGATGCTTATTTCGTAACACACACAAACGGCGTATATGCCGCAGCCGCATCGGGTATGCCCTGGACTGCCGCTTACATCCAGACAAAGGGCGACGTGCTTGCAGATCTTCATGAAGACCTTGCCGCTGAACAGAAAGCCAGAGTTACATACGATAATATTCTGCGTCTGATTGATGATCCCGACATTATCGATCCCATAAAATTCCTCCGTGAAAGAGAAATTGTGCATTATCAGAGATTCGGTGAAGGCCTCAGAATCGCCACAGATGCACTCGACAGCAAGAATTATTATTTATTTAACCCTTCATTTGATAAACCCGGTAAATAAAATAAAAAAAGCGGAATCCCCGATTTTTTCGGGGGTTTTGTATTGTGTTTGTATAAATATTCATTTATTCTGTATAATTTGCTGTTTTATACAATATTTATGTATAAAATTGTACAATTATTTATATTTTTGGGTATTGCAAAATGTGTCGCAGGGTATTATAATATATCACAGAAAAAAACAAAAGAGGTTTTCACAATGGATAAGAAAGATATCAAAAAAGTTGTTCTCGCCTACTCAGGCGGTCTTGACACATCAATCATCATTCCCTGGCTCAAGGAAAATTACAATAACTGCGAAGTTATTGCAGTTTCAGGTGACGTGGGACAGGGTACAGAGCTTGACGGTCTTGAAGAAAAGGCTATCAAGACAGGCGCTTCAAAGCTCTACATTCTCGACCTTAAAGAAAAGTTCATCACAGACTACATCTGGCCTACTCTCAAGGCTGGTGCAGTTTATGAAAAGGATTATCTCCTCGGCACATCATTTGCCCGTCCCATCATCGCAAAGGAAATCGTTGAAATTGCTAAAAAAGAAGGCGCAGATGCTATCTGCCACGGCTGTACAGGTAAGGGTAACGACCAGGTTCGTTTTGAGCTCACAATCAAAGCTTTTGCTCCCGAGCTTGCTATAATCGCTCCCTGGAGAGAGTGGTCAATCAAGTCACGTGAAGAAGAAATCGCATATGCAGAGGCACACAATATTCCTCTTAAGATAAACAGAGAAACAAACTACTCAAAGGACAAGAACCTCTGGCACCTTTCACACGAAGGTCTTGACCTTGAAGATCCCGCAAATGAGCCTCAGTACCTCAAGGAAGGCTTCCTTGAAATGGGTGTTGCTCCCGAAGCTGCTCCCGACAAGCCCACCTATGTTACAATTCACTTTGAACAGGGTGTTCCCACAGCTATTGACGGCAAAGAAATGGGCGCTATCGAACTCCTCGAAACTGCAAACAAGCTCGGCGGTGAAAACGGTATCGGTCTCGCTGACCTCGTTGAAAACAGACTCGTCGGCATGAAGTCCAGAGGTGTTTATGAAACTCCCGGCGGAACAATCCTTTACAGAGCACACGAAATTCTCGAGACTCTCTGCCTTGACAGAGATACTCAGCACTACAAGGAGCTTGTAGCTGCTAAGTATGCAGAGCTTGTTTACTTCGGTCAGTGGTTCACACCTCTGCGTGAAGCTCTTGCAGCTTTCGTTGATGAAACACAGAAGACTGTTACAGGTGATGTAAAGCTCAAGCTCTACAAGGGCAACATCATCCCCGCAGGTACAACTTCACCCTATTCACTTTACAGCGAAGAAGTTGCTACATTTGATGAAGACGAAGTATACAATCAGGCTGACTCAGCAGGATTTATCAACCTCTTCGGTCTTCCCATCAAGGTCAGAGCAGAACTTTCAAAGAACTGGGATAAATAATTATATTGAAATTCGGAGCCTGAAAAAGGCTCCGTTTTTATATAATTTAACAGTTGAAAAACGTATGTATTTTGCGTTATAATATAGGTATATTGATTTCAAAGGTGATGTATAAAATGAAAAAAATCATGGCGACACTTGTTGTTGTGATGCTCGCTGTTATATTTGCAGTCGGTGCATCGGCTGAAACATATCTCAGGGGTGACATCAATGCAGACGGCAGAATCAGTGCATCTGATGCAAGAGCAACGCTCAGAGTCGGCGCAAAACTTGATGAAGCAACAGAGACACAGAAGCTTATTGCAGATATGAATGATGACGGAAAAATCAGCGCTACTGATGCAAGAACAATTCTTCGTATTTCTGCAAAGATTGAAGACCCTAAAGGTGAAATCAGCATCGGCGGAAACACAGAAGAGCCCAAGGAAAGAACAGAGCTTTCAAGCGGTATCAGCATGAGCTTTAAAGATTTTATGAAAAAGTTCGGCGGAATGAGAGAGCTTGATACCACAGACGGTACAATTTCTTATACCAATGATTATGTAACTGTTGTTTCCGATCCGAAAATGATCAGCTCCGGCAATATCAATTCCATCAGCATAACAGGCGGAGATTATATGCTGTGCGGTGTTTATGCAGGAATGACTGTTGATGAGGCTCTTTCAACTCTGAAGGGAGCAAAATGGATTGTGAAAGAGGAAAACGCTTCACAGGTCATCCTTTCAAAGGTCGGCATGAATATCAAGATCGCAAAAGCAGGCGATGTTGTCACATTTATTGAATATTATCTCGGAGTTTCCATTGTAAGACCTGATGATACAACTACATCAGCAACAGAAACTACTACTGCTGAAACTACAACTCAGCCTCCTGAGACAACAACTCAGCCCACAACTGAAACAACTACTCAACCTCCCGAAACTACAACTCAGCCTCCCGAAACAACTACTAAACCTCCCGTTGATAACGAGGCTTTCAATAAACTTCCCGAACAGGCAAAAGCTTTTCTTCTCGGCAATTTCAGTCTGACAGGTTATACTTATAATAAAGATCAGCGTGATCTTGTTTCAATGTATGTTACAAAGGATAATGTAAGATGCGGTATGTCAATGGAATCGGAAGACGGAAATGAGTTGAGCATGGATGTTCTTATTACCGATATGTCAGGAAAATCAACAACATACATAGTATGCAATGATACTAAAAAATATTGTAAGCTTGATGCAATAAGCATGGGGATTTTAGGTCTGAATCCCGATAGTCTTAACCTGAGTTTCAGCACCATTGATCCCAACAAAGTTACTGTTTCAACCAAAACCGTCAAAGAAGGAAATGTTGAATACTTAGTATACACGATGAAGGCATCATCAGAAACAAGTGAAATTTATATGATCGGTGATAATGTTAAACGTATCTGCAGTTACGATGCAAAAAATCTTCTTGTAAACCGTATTGATGTTGAAAGTTTCAGCGCCGATGTTCCCACTTCTGCTTTCTCTCTTGATAAATACAAAAAGGCATCTTCAATATTGACTGTTTTTGTATAACAGCAGAATTATTTGCATAAAGAAAGAGTTGTATCGATAAGATACAACTCCTTTTTTATGACATGGCAATTGTTGCAACAATTGTTTCATATATAACTGCAATAAATGCGACTATCATTGTTGGGGTAAGCAGAAATGTTTTGAAAAGTGTACCGTTTGAAATCCTTTCAGAAAACATCGGCACATAGCCGTAAAAATCTTTGCCGGTATTCACAAGTGGTGATTTGTGAGGCTTTTCTGTGTTGAACTTTTTAAAATAAATAACTGTCAGCACAATGCCGATTAAAATGAAAACGTTAAAAGCAATGTTGCACAGAGCATAAGCTTCCGATTCGATACCGTAAAAATCATCGACAATTGAAACGGTTACGGTAAACGCATTGTTGAGGAAGTGAATGATGACTCCCGTCCATACAGATTCGGTGACAAGTACAGCGTAACCTATCACGATTCCTGCGATGAATGCAAAGGGAATCTGCATAAGATTGCAGTGCATAAGTCCGAAAATCAATGCAGAGCAGACAATGGCAAACATATCACCGTAGCGTCTGAGCGTCTGCATGATTATGCCTCTGAGCGCCATTTCCTCAATGAGTGCAGGGACAACTGCAGTACTCAGATAAAAGAGCAGTATTCCGCCCACACTGTGCGGTGTTTCGGGCATTTCGGGAAGCTTCAGCTCAAAGCCGAAAATCAACTGCACAATCACATCAACATATGATGTGATAATATTGCCCAGAAGACAAAGTCCGAATGCTGCGAAAATGATAATCGGCAGGTGCTTTGCATTTTTTGGTTTTTCCATCGGGATATTAAAAAGCAAACCTTTTTTCTTCGCAAATTTTCCCGCGAGGAAGAACGGACCGCCCACAATCAGTACCGAATATATGATTTCAAACACATACTGAAATTCCGCCGAATTCCATTTTTCTGAAAACAGGTTATAATCAATGCTTTTGATGTTTTGCAAAAGAACAAAAAGCAATTGGATTGCTCCTACAAAAATTGCAGAAAAGAAAATATACAGCAAAATGGACACAGATGATATGGCGCTGAGTTTCCTGATGATGTTTTTTTCTCTTGACCATACTTCAGACGGAACAAAATGTGGCGGTTTCGGGCTATGATTCCAACTCTGATTGTTCTGATAATTGTTATTTTCAGGCGGCTGATAATATCCGCCCGGTGAGTAATTCACCAAATCACTCCTTTAGATTTCAGAAAGAATCGAATGAAGTGCGTTTGCAGCTGCAGCAAATGCTTCTTCATTTGTTTTGTAAGTATAAACCTCTTTTATCTGGTCAGCCGTACCGCCTTCTTTTTCAAGTGAAGCAAGACCGTCAAAAACTCTCAGATGCGGTTCAAGAGTAAGGAAACGCTTGCCGTCTTTCTCTTTGAAACGGGCAAGAAGCTCCTTTAAACAGCCGTCACCCGTGCCGGGAGGAACAACAAAACCGTCGGAAAATCTTGCATCTTTGATGTGCATATATTCGATGTAAGGTGCAAGTTTGTCGTAAGCCGACAGAATATCAACACCGCACTGAATAAAGTTTGCAGGGTCAAAAACGCCCTTGATTTTACCCTCGAAAGTCTTGAGAATATCAAGGCAACGGTCATCGTTATCACCGTAAATGCCCTTTTCGTTCTCGTGACAGCACCAGATGTTGCTCTTCAATGAATAGTCACAGAATTTTTCGAGTCTTTCCATAACTTCATCACGGTAGGGAGAATAGTCTGTTACACCGTCGGGCATGAAAAAGCTGAACATTCTGATGTTCTTCGTTCCGAGAATACAGGCAAGTTCAACATTTCTTCTGAACTTCTCAAAATGAGGCTCAAAATCATCGGTGATTTCGATTTTGCCGAAAGGTGAACCGAGTGCGGACACGCCGATTCCGTTATCGTCAAGGATTTTTCTGAGTTCTTTAGCTTCGGTTTCAGTGAAATCGGAGAAATTGACACCATTGATGCCACGGGGCTCAATGTGAGTCAGATTATTGGCTTTGAGAGCCTTGATCTGTTCTTCTATCGTTTTGCCGCCTTCATCTGCAAAGGCTGAAAGTATAAATTCTGCCATAATGATTATCCTTTGAGAATTTCTTTATACATCTTGATATATTCGCCTGCTGAACGGCCCCAGCTGTAGTCACATTCCATTGCACGCTTAACGAGAATCTGCCAGCCTTCTTTATCACGGAAGCCTTCGACTGCTCTTCTCATTGCATGAAGCATATCGTGTGCGTTGTATGATGCGAATGTGAAGCCGTTGCCCTTGCCGTCACCTGAGTCAAAGATAGAGTCACGAAGACCGCCTGTTTCTCTGATGATGGGGATTGAGCCATATCGGAGAGCAATCATCTGTGAAAGACCGCAGGGCTCACTCTTTGAGGGCATAAGGAAGATGTCTGAGCCTGCATAGATTTTCTGTGCAAGGTCAGCAAAGAAACCGAGCTTGAGACCGACTCTGTCGGGATATTTTGCGGCAAGCTCTGAGAAGAAGCTCTCATACTGCCATTCACCTGAGCCGAGAATCACAACCTGTGCATCGGATGTGCAGATAAATTCTTCAATAACAGCCTTAACAAGGTCAAAGCCCTTGTGACCGACCATTCTTGAAACCATCGCAACAATGGGTGCATCGGGATTTTCGGGCAGATTAAAGTATTTCTGAAGCTCAGCCTTGTTCTTAGCCTTTGCTGAGAAATCCTCTGCATTATAGTTGAACCATATATCTTTATCGGTTTCGGGATTATACATATCGTAACCGATACCATTGAGAATACCCTGTAATTTCCATGCTCTCTGATTGAGAATGGGGTCAAGACCGTGTGAGAACCAGGGGTCAAGAATCTCGTTTGCATAAGAGGGGCTGACAGTTGTGATTTTGTTTGCTGTTTCGATTGCACTCTTCATAAAGTTTACGCAACCGTCATATTCAAGAATATGTGCATCCTGTTCGGGAAGACCGACAACCTCTGTGTTCAGGTCAAGACCGTATTTGCCCTGATACTGAATGTTATGGATTGTGAAAACAGTCTTGATGTTTTCATAGCTTTCTCTCTGGGCATACATTGTGCTGTAATATGTGGGAATAAGGGCTGACTGCCAGTCATGACAATGGATGATGTCAGGCTTGAAGTCGATTACGGGGATGATTTCGAGAACAGCTCTTGAGAAGAATGCAAATCTTTCTGCATCATCGTAATGACCGTAAATCGAATCACGCTTGAAATAGTATTCGTTATCAAGGAAATAGTATATAACGCCGTCCTTGCGAAGCTCAAAAATACCGCAGTACTGTCTTCTCCATGCAACGGGAACAACGATATTTGTAAGATACTTCATCTGGTCTTTGTATTCCTGCTTGATGCCTGAATAGAGAGGTGCAACAACACGGCAACCTACCATTCTCTTACGAAGAGCCTGAGGAAGTGAACCTGCAACGTCACCAAGACCTCCGCTTGCAATAAAGGGTTTTACTTCGCTGACTGTGAACAAAACTTTCATGTTTGTTTCTCCTTTCACTTTTGCTGTGACAGAAATTCATCGCAGAGTGCAGTATATGCAACAGAGCCTTTTGAATTTTTGTCAAAATACATTATGGGCTGACCGAAACTTGGCGCCTCGGAAAGCCTTACATTTCTGGGAATGGTTGTGGAGTAAACTTTTTTCGGGAAGAAGCGTTTTACTTCATTTACAACCTGCTGTGTGAGGTTGAGTCTGCCGTCATACATCGTAAGCAGAACACCCTCGATATCAAGATAAGGATTATACATTCTCTTGATTTTTCTTGCCGTTGCCATAAGCTGTGAAAGCCCCTCAAGGGCATAGTATTCACACTGAATGGGAACAAGGAATGTGTCCGAAGCTGTCAGGGCATTGAGAGTGATAAGTCCCAATGAGGGCGGACAGTCAAGAAATATGTAATCATACTTATCCCAGATTTCAGCGAGAGCATTTTTGAGTATACTCTCCCTGTTTTTCATATCTATTATTTCAAGCTCAGCACCTGCAAGATTCATGTTGGCAGGAATGACATCAACACCCTCAAACTCTGTGGTTATGATGGCTTCGCTTGCCTTTATCTCACCTGTGAGAACTTCGTATGACGAATTTTTTATCTCTCTTTTATTTATGCCGAAACCGCTTGTGGAATTACCCTGCGGGTCAATATCGACAAGCAGAATTTTCTTACCTCTGATGCCGATTGCGGCTGCAAGGTTGACGGCAGTTGTGGTTTTGCCCACACCGCCTTTCTGATTAAGTATAGAAACGGTTTTTGCCATATCAACAATCCTTTATTTTATAAATCGTTTAATGTTATCGTGGTCGCTGAGGACAATGATTCTTTCGCCGGCTCTGAATGTATGAGTGGGGAGAGGCTGTGCATCAAGGGTGCCGTCCGTGTCCCTTACTGCAAGAATATTCATGTGGTATTTTCCTCTGACATCAAGACCGATAATTGTTTTGCCCACCCAGTTTTGGGGCACATGAATTTCGTAAACGGCAACATCATTTGAAATTTCAAAGTAATCCACAAGATGATTTGAGCTGAATTTAACGGCAGTTTTCAGAGCCATGTCCTTTTCGGGATAAATGACTTCGTCAGCGCCGTTTTTGAGCAGGAATTTTGCATGGATATCTCTTCCCGCCTTGCTGACAACATATTTTGCGCCAAGTGTTTTCAGAAGGTCTGTTATTTCAAGACTTGACTGAAAATCCTCGCCCATACATACGAAACATATGTCGAAATTATTCACACCCAATGATCGCAGAACTTCTTCTTTCATGCAGTCACCGACCTGTGCATAAGTTACTGTGTTCATTATTTCCTGAACGGATTCTTCGTTGCGGTCAATGACCATGACTTCGTCACCGAGCTCGGTGAATTTTTCTGCAAGGTGTTTTCCGAATCTGCCAAGACCGATAATGAGTATGTTTTTCATAATAATTCACCTCTAACCGATAATGATTTTTTCACTCGGCATTTTGATATGCGACGGTGCTTTGACTTCCGTAAAAATCATGGCAAAGGACATACTGCCGACTCTGCCGCAGTACATCAGAAGTGTAAGGAGCATTTGTCCGAAAAGATTGACTTTGCCCGTAACACCAACGGAAAGACCTACTGTGCCGATTGCCGATGACACTTCAAAAAGGACTTCCGAAAGCGAAAATGACGGATTTGTAAGGCTTATGAGGACTGAAGAAAAAACTGTGAGTGAAAAATAAATCATTGTGACTGTCAATGCCTTTTTTATCACATCTTCCTCAAGCCGTCTGCCGAAAATATTTACATGTTTTGAGTTCCTCATGTTTGCCCAGCCTGCAAGCACAAGCACAGCAATTGTTGTGGTTTTCATACCGCCTGCCGTTGAACCGGGCGAACCGCCTATGAGCATGAAAATGATATTCACAAGATATGTCACAGGTGAAGATGCAGAGAGGTCAAAGGAGTTCATACCTGCCGTTCTTGCGGAAACTGATGCAAAAAACGCATTTATTATTTTGTCGAAGCCATTCATTTCTCCGAGAGTTGTATTGTACTCGGCAACAAACATCAGCAATGCACCTGCAAAAATAAGACAGATGCTTGTGAAAAGTGCAATTTTTGAATGAAGTTTATATTTGTGAAGTCTGAATTTATGAATACAGAAGTCGTTCCAGACAATAAAACCGATACCGCCCGTAAAAATCAGCACAGACAGGACAATCAGCACAAAGGGATCTGAATAAAAGTGTGTAACCGAGCTGTAAGGCTCAATTGCACCCATCAGGTCAAACCCTGCATTGCAGAAAGCTGAAACGGAATGAAAAACGCCGAACCACAGCGCTTTACCCACGGGGAAATATCTAAGAAACCGCAGAAAAAGAAGTATTGCTCCCACACCCTCAAAAAGCAGAGTGCCGAGAATGGCTTTTTTTGCAAGAGCCACAAGACCGCCTATCTGCAGTGCATTTGTGCTTTCTTTCAGCAGACCTCTTTCCCTTATGCCGATTTTTCTGCCGATAAGGACAGAGATGAACATAATTATTGTCATATACCCGAGACCGCCGACCTGTATCAGGAAAAGCAATATTCCCTGGCCGAAAACGGACCACTGTGTGAATGTATCAACCACTATAAGTCCCGTAACGCATGAAGCAGAGGTTGCCGTTGTGAGAGCATCGGGAAATGAAGTCCATTCACCGTTTTTTGCAGATATCGGAAGCATCAGAAGAAATGTTCCGATTATCAGAAGCAGAAAATATCCGCCCGCAACGATCTTTGTATATGATAAATTGTATAATCGTTTTTTCAGTTTATTGTCGTTCATAAATATCAGAGACCGAGAATTTCTTTTACTCTTTTTGCTTCTCTTCTGACGTTTTCAGGTGCGGGACCGCCCTCAGATGTTCTGAAGCTTACGCATCTGTCGAGATTTACGGCTTCGTAAATACCGTCGTCGAACAGTTCGGAGAAGTTTTTGTATTCTTCAAGAGGAAGCTCCTCAAGAGTTGTGTTTTTCTCAATGCAAAGGGCAACAAGACCGCCTGTGATTTTGTACGCGTCACGGAAAGGCATACCCTTTGAAACAAGATAGTCTGCGCAGTCGGTCGCATTGATGAATCCACCTGCAGCAGCTTTTCTCATATTGTCCCTGTTGACCGTCATTGTTTCTATCATGGGGATAAATGCCGTAAGACAAGCCTTGACTGTGTCAACAGCATCAAAAATGCAGTCCTTGTCCTCCTGCATATCCTTATTATAAGCAAGAGGGATACCTTTCATAACGGTGAGAATTGTCATATTGTCACCGAAGACTCTGCCCGACTTGCCTCGTACCAACTCTGCAATGTCGGGATTCTTCTTCTGGGGCATGATGCTTGAACCTGTTGAGAATGCGTCATCAAGCTCGATATATCTGAATTCGTGTGAACACCAGAGGATGATTTCTTCAGAAAATCTTGAAAGGTGTACACTTATGATTGAAAGACAGGATGAAAGTTCAATAATGAAATCTCTGTCGGAAACGCCGTCAAGTGAGTTGTGGCAGATATCCTCGAAACCTAAAAGCTCGGCAGTTTTGTATCTGTCTGTGGGATAAGTTGTACCTGCCAATGCACAACAGCCAAGAGGTGAACGGGCAGTTCTCTTTTTACAGTCCGCAAGTCTTTCTCTGTCGCGAAGGAACATCTCTGCATAAGCGAGCATATAGTGACCGAATGTCACGGGCTGTGCTCTCTGAAGATGTGTGTAGCCCGACATAACAGCATCGGCATATTTTTCACCCATATCGGCAAGCACGGAAATAAGATTGCAGAGAAGTTCATCAACTGCGTCACATTCTTTTATAAGATTGAGTCTTATGTCAACTGCAACCTGATCATTACGGCTTCTTGCAGTGTGAAGTCTTTTACCTGCATCACCGATACGTCTTGTAAGTTCACCCTCTGTGAAAGTGTGAATATCCTCACTTGTCATGTCGATTTCGAGAGTGCCGTTTTCGATTTCAGAAAGAATCTGCTTGAGTCCCGCAACAATTTTATCTGCATCTTCGGGAGTGATGATGCCTGTCATGCCGAGCATTGTTGCATGAGCAATACTGCCCTCTATGTCCTCACGGTACATTCTTTTGTCTGTGCCGATTGAAGAATTGAAGTCATTTGTGATTTTATCTGCTTCTTTTGAGAAGCGTCCTGTCCAGAGTTTCATAATTTATCCTTTTGTCTTGTAATCTTAGTTTTTTGCAATAATATCACGAAGGAATGTTACTGCGTTGCCGATGTCCTTTGCAGGGTCATCGCCGACTTCTCTTTCAATTGTAAGGAAGCCCTTGAATCCGATGTCTTCGAGTGCCTTGAGGTAGTTGGGGAAGTCAACACTGCCTTCTCCGAGAGGTACTTCGATGAATGAATCGTCTTCAATGATGATATCTTTTTTCATACCGTAAACAATATCGGGCTCAACATAGAAAATCTGTTTGCCGTCTTTTGCGTGAGTATGTACGATATAGTCCTTGAGGTTGTAAACAGCCTGAACGGGGTCATCGCCTGTAACCATAACAAGGTTTGCGGGGTCAAGGTTTACACCGACACCCTTTGAACCGAGTGAATCAAGGAATTTCTTGAGGTTTGCAGATGTTTCGGGACCTGTTTCAACAGCGAAATGAGCATCAATACTGTCAGCAAATTCAGCAAGCTGGAAACATGCTTCCTGCATAATCTTATATCTGTCGTGGTTTACATCTTCGGGAACAACACCGATGTGAGTTGTAACAACATCAGTTTCAAGTTCCTTTGCCATTTCGATGATTCTCTTTGACTTCTCAATCTTCCAGGGATTGTTCTCGGGGATTGTGAATCCGCCGCCGCCAAGGTCACCGCAGAGAGCAGAAATAACAAGACCGTTGCTCTTTACAACATCAAGGAATTCCTTTCTCTTTGCAGTTGTCATGTTATCGGGATCCATTTCGCCTCTTGAAGCATAAACCTGAATACCGTTTGCGCCAACAGCAGCGGCTTTTTTAACTGCTTCTTTAAGGTCGCATCTGAAAGAGTCTATAATTACACCGATAGGAAAATTGTACATAAAAATCTCTCCTGTTTATATATTTAATCATAATAAAGTATATACCTAATTTGAAACAAAGTCAACAAGAATAAACAATAATTTATCGGGCTATGCCCGACAATAGTTAGGAGTGAGGAGTGAGAAGTGAGGAGTTTATGAAGGGGCTTTGCCCCTTACCCCATTATAATGCAGTTTGTTCGCAAATGGCAGTATATGGCTGAAATTTGAATT
>JAFXLD010000096.1 GCA_017531385.1 Clostridia bacterium | reverse complement strand
TCAACAGCTTCCGCTGTTCAAATCATCTTTAGAGCATTTAATTCGCTCTTACGTCATTTGCTGACTTTTTATCTCTGTGTTAACCAGAATTTACTGTCGCAAGTTTTTCTAAACTTACAAAAATTTCAGGGTTCCTTTTTTTATCTCGTCGTTGTTTAATTTTCAAGGTTCAAGGCTCTTCAGATCGGCTCATTTTCGTGTGCCTCTCTTTAGAGTGCTTGACTATTATATCACAGCGTGACACGTTTGTCAAGACTTTTTTTTATTTTTTTCTGAATTTTTTTCAGCAGAAGTTTACTCATTCAAGGTGCTGTCTGCTTCGTCATTCAGCTTGCATATAATATCACAGCTAAAGCGATTTGTCAACACTTTTTTTCAAATTTATTTACCTTTTTACACTGTCAATTTTTGTGTACTACATATTGGTATTTTAATCTTTTTAAACCACAATTTTACCGTCATTTTTACAACATAATTACAAAACATATAGGTATATCAACACTTGGGAGATGTTTTTATCATGGACAGAAACAAAATCAAAATAAACAGAAGAGTTATAAAAAAACTCTGGCAAGCCTTTACTATAATCCTGCTTGTGCTTCTTATGTCGAAAATGATCGAATATACTTCAATAGTTCACAACTACATTAACCATAACCGGGTTAATAATTCTACTCAATCAGTATTATCTCAATACGGATCCAGAGGTAATGAGGTCAGACAAATCCAGACAAAACTAAAACAGCTGGGATATTATAACGGTAGTATTGACGGCATCTATGGATCTAATACGCAAAAAGCCGTAATTTCTTTTCAAAAAAACTGCGGATTAAAAGCGGATGGCATTGCCGGTCCTAAAACATTATTATATCTGGGACTTGGTTCAGGTTCTTCAGGCGGTCTTTCATCAAACGATGTTTATCTTCTTGCAAAGGTTATTGAAGCAGAGGCAAGAGGGGAGAGTTATACAGGACAGGTTGCAGTAGGCGCAGTTATACTCAACCGTGTGGATCATTCTTCTTTTCCGGATTCAATATCCGGAGTTGTATATCAGTCAGGCGCATTCGATTGTGTATACGACAGCAATTGGGGAGTCGAACCCAGTTCAACTTCAAGAAAAGCTGCAAGCGATGCAATAAACGGTTGGGATCCGACAGGCGGCGCAATATATTATTATAACCCGTCAAAGACCAGCAATAAATGGATCAGATCAAGACCTGTTGTTACGGTTATCGGCAGACATTATTTCTGCACATAAAGCAGGGAACATCCCTGCTACATATAATATTAAGTATATATATACCTTATAAATTACATTATTGTATTTTTCTCTTATGTTTCACGTGAAACATTCTGTATCAGGACAAATCAATGTCGCATATACTTATATTGGATTAAATGTGAAAGGTTGATTTTATTTGTATTCTGCATCATTTTTTTTAGGAGCAAACACACCGAAAGGTTTTTATTCATTATTTAATGAGCTTTATAATCCTGATGATAATTGGAACATGTATATAATTAAAGGTGGTCCCGGTACCGGTAAATCATCAATAATGAAAAAAGTTGCAAAAGAAGCAGAAAAATATAATTATACAGTTGAACGTATTCCATGTTCGTCTGACCCGTTAAGCCTTGACGGAGTCATTATACCGGATCTGAAAATTGCAATCGCAGACGGTACTTCTCCTCATGTAATAAATCCTGTTTATCCCGGTGTATGTGAACACATAATCGATCTCGGATCATGTTGGGATAAAAATAAATTAAAAAATAATAATTTAAAAATAAAACAAACAACAAAAGTCAATTCAGATTATCACAAACAGTGTATTAAGTTTTTAAAGTCTGCTGCAGTTGTTGATAATGAAATTAAAATTATCACAGAAAGATATTTTAAAAAAGACAAAGCAGAAAGATTTGCAAAAAGATTTTGCAATAACTATTTAATCAAAACCGGAAATGAAACAGGTATATGTAAAAAAAGATTTTTAAGTGCAGTTACACCAATAGGTATTACAATTCAATATGATTCGCTATTCAGTATGTGCGATAAAATAATAACTATAAACGACAGCACGTCTTTAATTTCAGGTTATATAAATAAATTAATAAATGAAAACGCAGAGAAAAATGGGATTGACAGGATTATCTGTATGTGTCCGCTAAATCCTGATGAAAAAATTGAACATCTTATATTTCCGGGTTTAAAACTCGGTGTATTCACATCAAATACATATCACCCGATGATTAAGAAAAACGGAAGGAATATTCTCAGCAACAGATTTATTGATGAAACGGCTGCTAATGATTATAAAAATAAAGTTTCATTCCTTAATAAAGCTAAACTTGAGATGATAGGGGAGTCTGTCAGATGTCTTGAGCAGGCTAAAGCTACGCATGATATACTGGAAAGTTATTATATATCTGCTATGGATTTCAGTAAAGTTTCAGCGATTACAGAAAATCTGATAAATACTATATTTAATAAGTAAATGTTTCACGTGAAACATTACAACAGACAGCCGACTGTAAAAGTCGGCTGTCCGCTGTTTGGATGTGGGTGTGAAAGAAAAAGATATGGATATATAGAATCTATACGGCATTGCCGGAATAATCAGCTATATTGACAGGAGAGGATGTCATTTTTTGTATCCGCACAACATATTCGTAATATTCACACGTTTCATGTTCTGTTGATACTGCCTGTATTCCGGCTTTGCGCATAGTATCTACCGCATGATTAATGGTATTTATAAAAATTCTAACATCTTTGAGCTTTTTGAATTTTGGTTTGGGTTTAACACAAACAGGACTCATTAAATTATCTATATATCTGTCTGTATCATTTACATTAAGCTTTTTCTCAATTATATGAAGTAATACTTTCAGTCTGTCTACATCATTATCAAGTCTTAATAATGCCCTTGCATGACGTTCTGTAAGTAAATTATCTGTTATAACAGCTCTGAGTTCAGGACTGAGCTTTAACAATCGCATCTTATTTGATAATGAAGACTGGGATTTTCCGAGTTTTTTTGCAATTTCATGTTGTGACAAACCATATACGGTTGATAATTTAAGAATTGATTCTGCTTCTTCAAAGAAATTCAGATTATCCCGCTGAATATTTTCAATTATAGCATATAATGCGCTTTGTTCATCGCAAGCAGACATCAGAACGCATGGAACAGTATCAAGACCTACAATTTTTGCAGCTCTGAGCCTGCGTTCTCCGGAAATCAGCTCAAATTTATCATTTTCTGAACGCCTTATAACAAGCGGCTGTATTATTCCGTTGTGTTTTATTGATGAAGCAAGACCCTCCAGTTCAGATTGATTGAAGGTTTTTCTGGGCTGATTGGGATTAGGTATTATAGAATCTACAGGAATCAGTAAGATGGAGCCACCACTTTTTAATTTAGGATTCCCGATCAATTTCATATTACATCACCCCAAATAGAAAATTAAAGCCGATGTGAATCATTTCTGCTTACAACAGAATAATATCACATCGGTTTTAAATAATTTAACGAATTATGTAGACTGAAAACAGTTAATTTTAAGAATTAATCATTGATTAAAGAGGTTTTTTGGATATCTGACCCATATTGCGTGGATATTTTGGCGAAATCTGCGATATCTTTTTTGCAATTATAATATTTCTTACATCTCCGTTGTGAATATTATAATGGATATCATCATATAATTCTGCGTTTAATTTTTTAAATGCGGCAATCCCGTTTAATTTTTCTTCCTCAGAGATATCGCCTTTCATGGAAACAAATTTACCACCGACCTTTACAAGAGGTAAACAAAACTCGGAAAGTACTCTGAGCTGAGCTACGGCACGTGCTGTTACAAAATCAAATTTTTCCCTGTACTCAGGCATTTTTCCTGCTTCTTCAGCTCTTATATGAACAACATCTGCGTTAAGATCAAGCTCTCTGAGAATATATCGTATAAAATCAAGTTTCTTATTTACAGCATCAAATAATGTGACTTTAATATTATTTCCTGCAATCAGAACCGGAACACCCGGAAATCCTGCTCCTGTTCCTACATCAGCAAAAGTGTTTTTTTGTTCAATTCCGGAATACTTAAAAAAAGCAAGACTGTCTGCGAAATGTTTTACTACAATTTCATCAGGTTCAGTTATCGCGGTAAGATTTACTTTTTCATTATATTTAACAAGCTCATATGCATACTTATCAAATTTATCAATTATTTCATCAGATAAATCTATATTGAATTCGTCTGCACAAAGCTTCATAAGATCTTTAGAAATAAACATATATATTCTTCCTTTCTAATTAAATTGTAATCAAATAATAATTATTGTCAAGTGGGTTTATATATAAATTAAAAATAAAATTACAGATATATTTCACTAAAAGCTTGATTTAATCTGGATAACATGTTATAATGACTTAGAATGGTATAATAATGCGTACAAGGCTTATAAAATCCATTTTAGCTGTTTTAAATATAAAATCATTATATAGAATTAAATCCCAAATAAAGACGTCCAGAAAGGAAAATAAAAATGGAATCATTTCAGGAAGTATGGGATCAGGTACTTGAATACTGCAAAAACATAATGTCAGAAACAACCTTTAAGACATGGATATACAAAATCGAAAATCCTCAGTTCATTGATGGGAAAGTTGTTATTACATCAGCTTCCGAATTCAGAAACGGTATTCTTAAAGATAAATTTCATGATACATTAAAAAATGCTTTTGAAGCAGTTCTGGGAATCGATCTCGATATTGAATTCAGAGTAGAATCAGAAGAAGAATCAGAACAAAAAATCATAGAACAGAAAAAAGAACCTCCGAAAACAGAATCAACAAATTCACGCCCGAATTATAACTTCGAAAACTTCATCGTAGGTTCTTCAAACAAGCTTGCTCATGCAGCTTCATGGAGAGTTGCAACAGCTGAATTGGGATCTGTTTATAATCCGCTTTTTATTTACGGAAATTCAGGTCTCGGAAAAACTCATCTTATGATGGCTATTCAGGATGAGCTCAGAAAACGCTATAAAAATATAAACATTGTATATACAACAAGTGAAAATTTCCTTAATGAGTTTATCACTTGCATGAAAAACCAGGATAACAAGCCTTTCCGTGCAAAATACAGAAATGCTGATGCTCTTTTTATTGACGATATCCAGTTTTTCAAAGATAAAGAATCTACACAGGAAGAGTTTTTCCACACTTTCAATGATCTTATCAATTCAAACAAACAGATTGTTATTACATCAGACCGTCCTCCGAAAGAAATTGAAGGTCTTAATGAGCGTATAAAAAACAGATTTGAAAGCGGTCTTATTGCTGATATTCAGCCGCCTGATATTGAAACAAGAACTGCAATTATCATTACAAAAGCAGAAGAAAGCGGTCTTGAACTCACAAAACCGATGATAAACTATATTGCAGAAAAAATCAAGAACAATATACGTCAGATTGAAGGTACTATCAATAAAATCGCTGCAATGAAATCACTTTACGGTATAGACCCCACAATGGGTAGTATTCAGCAGATCATTCAGGATATTGCAACAGATAATAAACCCATTTCAGCAACTGTTGATGAAATTATTGAAAGCGTCGCAGATAAATACAGCGTGTCAAAGTCTGATATCGTTTCAGAAAAGAGAAATGCAAATATTTCTCTTGCTCGTAATGTTTCTATGTATATCATAAGAGAAGTTACAGGACTTTCGCTTGAAAACATCGGACAGAAATTCGGCGGAAAAAAACATTCAACCGTAAAACACTCAATTGATACTGTTGAAGAAAGAATCAGACATGACGTAAAATTCAAAAATACTGTTTATAATATAATCAAACAGTTTAAAGTCAGTTAAGTTATAAACATTTTTTAAACGTTCAGACTGTTCATAACTGAAACCGGGTTTTGAACATGTTATTGTTTTTAAACATGACAGTTTTGAACATTTTAAACATTTTTTTATAATTCTGAAAAAGAAATATATTTTACACATATTTCCGTCATCGTTTTATACATAAAAAAATCATCACAAAATCACTGTATTCAAGAAAAAAACAGGGTTTTGAACACTTTGAACATACACTACTAATATAACTTCTATATATATGTAAAGTTATGTTGTGTATGGTTTTTGTGAAACAAAAAAAGTCTTTAGAAGGGAGATATGCGGTTAACCTTATGTTTAAAACCGCATTGCAATCAAAATGAAAATTATATGCAATACTTCCATTCTTGCTGAAGCGGCTATGAATGTACAGAAAGCTGTTATGACAAAAACAGCAATGCCTATTCTCGAAGGTATACTTTTCTCTACAGCTGAAAACGGAGTAAAGCTTACAGGTTATGATCTGGAAATAGGAATCGAAACTTCGATTGAGGCTGACGTTATAGAGGAAGGCTCTGTTATCATAAATGCAAAGACTTTTTGCGACATCATAAGACATATTCCTTATGATAAAATAATATTCGAAACTGATGAAAAACTGCAGTGTAAGATTTACTGCGGTGATATTGAATATTACATGACAGGCATCAGCCCAAAAGACTATCCAGAACTTCCTGTTATTATAAACGGTAAAAATATTGACATATCAGGTAAAGTTCTTAAGGATATGATAAAGAAAACAATTTTCTCCGTTGCCGTTAATGATGTAAGAGTTATTCACAAGGGTATAAAATTTGAAATAAAACCCGGTGAACTCCGACTCGTTGCAATTGATTCACACAGAATTGCAATAAGAAAAGAATTTATAAATTATAACGGTGAAGAGCTTTCATTCGTTGTTCCTGCAAAAACAATGGGAGAAATAATGAAGCTTATTACTGATGATGAAAATTTTGTGAAAGTAGGTCTTGGCAGGCGCCATATTCTTTTCCAGATAAACGGTTATACAATCATTTCAAGACTTCTTGAGGGTGAATTCATGAAATATGAATCAATCATTCCTCACGATTTCAATACAGTTATCAGAGCTAAGACAAGAGATCTTGTAAGCAGTGTTGAACGTGTTTCGCTTATTATTACAGACCGTTTCAAAGCTCCTCTGAAACTTGAATTCAAGGAAAACGAACTTCGTGTTTCAACTGCGACAGCTCTGGGTACTGCTAACGATAAACTTGAAGTATCCGTTGACGGAAACGATATTGAAATCGGTATTCAGTCAAGATATATTCTTGATGCACTCAGAGCCAGTGAAGAGGATGAAATTCTTATCAATATGGTAAATCCGCTTTCACCCGTCTGTATCGTTCCCACTTCGGGAGAATCTTTCCTGTATCTTATTCTTCCCGTAAGACTTAGTTAAACAATAATTTAGCTCCGCTAAATTATTGTTTATAAGGTTTGTGATAATATGAAAAAAGTTATAAAAGTAAAAGCTATAAAAAAAGAAGAAAAAACGGTTAAAATTGATCCTCCGTTCATAAAGCTTGATTCTCTTCTTAAATTATGTGATATTGCTCAGACAGGCGGTCACGCGAAAATTCTTATTCAGGACGGGCTTGTTGAAGTTAACGGTGAAGTATGTGACCAGCGTGGAAGAAAAATCAAAGCAGGGGATAAAGTCCGTTTTGAAAATACTGTTTATTCGGTAGAAGAAAAATGAACGTTACCCGACTGAATATCAATAATTTCAGAAATATCGAACATCTTGAGCTGGAACCGGATAAAGGTATAAACATTATTTTCGGCGAGAATGCTCAGGGAAAAACAAATCTTATCGAATGTATATGGCTTTTCAGCGGTTTCCGTTCTTTCAGAGGTTCAAAGGATAATGATCTGATAAGATTCGGACAGAATTTTCTCCGTACTGAAATGTCGTTTTACGGCGGTGACAGAGATCAGAACGCAAAGCTTATTATCTCCCGTCAGCAGAAAAAAATTCTTCTCAATTCCGTGCCTCTGACTGCTGCATCAAAACTTATCGGAAATTTCAACTGCGTTGTTTTTGCACCATCTTATCTTTCACTTGTAAAAGGAAATCCATCGGACAGGCGAAAATTCATAGATTCTGCACTTTGTCAGTTCAGACCTTTTTATGCAAAGTTATTGACTGATTACAATAAAATTCTGATTCAGAGAAATACACTTCTGAAAGACCTTAAACACAATAAAAACAATTACGAATTTCTTGAGATATGGAATGAAGAGCTGGCTCAGAAAGCATCACTTATTATAAGTGAAAGAGTGAAATATCTTAAAATGCTGACTGAAACTTCATCCGGAATTTATTCGGGACTTTCACGGAATAAAGAAAATCTGAGTCTGAGTTATATGCTCAAAGTTTCTGCAAACAGATATGAAAATATAACTGAAGATGTTGATATTGACAGAATGCGTGAAATTTTAAAGCAGAGTGAAAACAGTGATATTCTTTACGGCACCACAAATGTCGGTGCCCACAGGGATGAAATCAATATAAAAATTGATGAAATTTCGGCAAAAAGTTTCGGCTCACAGGGTCAGCAGAGGTCTGCTGCACTGGCACTCAAGCTCGGTGAAGCTGAAATTCTTAAAGATATAACAGGCGAAAGACCTGTTGCTCTCCTTGACGATGTTATGAGTGAGCTTGATGTTCACCGTCAGGATTATATATTAAATCATATCAGAGATTGGCAGGTATTCATAACCTGCTGTGAACCGTCAACTGTTTTAAGACTTTATGACGGAAAAACTTTTGAAATAAGAAACGGAAGAATTATCTGATGTATCTTCATTTAGGACAGTCAACAGTCATTACAACAAAAGATCTCATCGGCATTTTTGATATGGATGTGACTACTGTTATGAAATCCTCAAGGGATTATCTGAGCAAAGCTGAAAAAAACGGACAGGTTGTCAATGTTTCATATGAACTGCCGAAGTCATTTGTTGTTTGTTCAGACGGTAATAATTCAAAAAAAGTATATATATCACAGATTGCTCCTTCAACATTGTTGAAAAGAGCAAAGTCTAAACAATTCACCGAATTGTAACAGAAAGGATGTTTATTCTTGGACGAAGAAAAGAAAGAATTTAATGCTGCCGATTTTGAAAAGATTGACAGCAGCATAAAAAATGAAGAAAATGCAGAACTTGAAACGATGGACACCGTTGTAACAGATGAATACGGTGCAGGTCAGATTCAGGTTCTTGAAGGTCTTGAGGCAGTCCGTAAACGTCCCGGTATGTATATCGGTTCAACCGGTGTAAGAGGTCTGCATCACCTTGTTTACGAAATCGTTGACAACTCAATCGACGAAGCTCTTGCAGGTTATTGTACACATATCGAAGTTGCAATTCTGCCAGGAGATATCATTGAAGTAAGGGATAACGGCCGAGGCATTCCTGTTGATATCAACGAGCAGCAGGGACTTCCCGCTGTAACTGTTGTTCTTACGGTTCTTCATGCCGGCGGTAAATTCGGCGGCAGCGGTTATAAGGTATCAGGCGGTCTTCACGGCGTTGGTTCATCTGTTGTTAACGCTCTTTCAGAATGGCTTGAAGTTGAAGTTTCAAGAAACGGCAACGTTTACAAACAGAGATTTGAAAGAGGTAACATCGTAACAGATCTTGAAATCGTCGGTAAGAGTGAAGAAACAGGTACACTTGTACGTTTTAAGGCTGACCATGAAATTTTCACAGATACAACAATTTACGAATTCAAAACACTTCAGACAAGACTTCGTGAAAGTGCGTTCCTTAATGCAGGACTTTCAATCACACTTTCCGATTACCGTGATGACGAAAATCCCGTTGATGAAGTTTATTGCTATCACGGCGGTCTTTCAAGTTTCGTTACTTTTGAGACAGAATCAAGAGCACTTACTGCAATTCATGAAAAACCCATGCACTTTTCAACAGTTGTGGGCGACAAATATGCAGAAGTTGCTATGCTTTATAATGACGGCTACAATGAAACAATACTTTCATTCGCAAATAACGTAAGAACTGTTGACGGCGGAACTCATGAAGAAGGCTTCAAGAGAGCACTTACAAGAGTATTCAATGAGTACGGCAGAAAATACGGTCTTCTCAAAGAAGCTGACAAAAATCTGTCCGGCGATGACGTCCGTGAAGGTCTTTGCTGTGTTATCAGCGTAAAACTGACGGAAGCACAGTTTGAAGGTCAGACCAAGGGTAAATTGGGCAACACAGAAATGACTCAGATTGTTTCACAGCTCATTTACGACAAAGTCATGACATATTTTGAGGAAAATCCCTCAGTTGCAAAGCTTATTTTTAATAAATCACTTGATGCTTCAAGAGCAAGAGAAGCTGCAAGAAAGGCAAGAGAAAACGCAAGAAGAAAAACTGCTCTCGGCGGTAACGCACTTCCCGGTAAACTTGCAGACTGTATCGATAAAAACCCCGAAAACACAGAACTTTACATCGTAGAGGGTGACTCTGCGGGTGGCTCTGCAAAGGGCGGACGTGACAGAAATATTCAGGCAATTCTTCCTCTCTGGGGAAAGATGCTCAACGTTGAAAAGGCAAGACTTGATAAAGTTATCGGTAACGACAAGCTTTCACCCGTTGTTACGGCTTTGGGTGCAGGTATTGACGAAGATTTTGACCTCTCCAAACTCCGTTATCACAAAATCGTCATCATGGCCGATGCCGACGTCGACGGTGCTCACATCAGAACACTTCTTCTGACATTCTTCTTCAGATATATGCGTCCTCTTATTGAGCATGGCTATGTTTACATCGCACAGCCTCCTCTTTACAGACTGACAAAGAATAAGAAACATTTCTACGCATACTCTGACGAAGAAAGAGATGCATATATGGAAAAACTCGGTCAGTGCGACATTCAGCGTTACAAGGGTCTTGGTGAAATGGACTCAGAACAGCTCTGGGAAACAACAATGAACCCCGAAACAAGAATTATGCTTCGTGTCACACTTGACGATGCTATTGAAGCTGACAAGACTTTCTCAATTCTCATGGGTGATAAGGTTGAACCCAGAAGAGAATTTATCGAACAAAACGCAAAGTATGTTCAGAATCTTGATATCTAAAGGAGATTTTGATTTATGGACGAAAATAACATTAACATAAATGAAGAAAATGCGGGAGAAGTTGTCGGGACAACTCCTGCAGGCGGAAAACTTATAGATGTTGACCTTAACAAGGAAATGAGAAAGTCATTCCTTGACTATTCAATGTCTGTTATTACATCCCGTGCACTTCCCGATGTAAGGGACGGTCTTAAGCCTGTTCACAGAAGAATTCTTTACACAATGTTCGAGAACAGACTTATGCCCAATACTGCTTACCGTAAATGTGCCGATACAGTCGGTACCGTTCTCGGTCGTTATCATCCCCACGGTGACGCATCTGTTTACGATGCAATGGTTCGTCTTGCACAGGATTTCTCAATGAGATATATGCTCGTTGACGGTCACGGTAACTTCGGTTCAGTTGACGGTGACCCACCGGCTGCTTACCGATACACAGAGTCAAGAATGAGCAAGCTCTCTCTCGAAATGCTTACAAATATCGACGAAGAAACAGTCGATTTTATGCCCAACTATGATGACCGACTGAAAGAACCCACAGTTCTTCCTTCAAAATTCCCGAACCTTCTCGTAAACGGTTCAACAGGTATCGCCGTCGGTATGGCTACAAATATTCCTCCTCACAATCTCAGAGAAACGGTTGACGCACTTTTCTGTCTTATGGACAACCCCGATGCAACCGTTGCCGAGCTTATGGAGCATATAAAAGGACCCGATTATCCCACAGCAGGTATAATCATGGGTAAAGCAGGTATCAGAGCCGCATATGCCACGGGCAGAGGCAAGATTCAGCTTCGTGCCAGAGCAGAAATTGTTGAGGGTAAAAACGATAAATATAAAATCGTTGTTACTGAGCTTCCTTATCAGGTAAATAAAGCAAGACTTATCGAGTCTATTGCTGAACTTGTAAAAGATAAGAGAATTGAAGGCATTTCAGATATCAATGACTATTCAAACCGTAACGGTATGAACATGGTTATTGACTTAAAGCGTGACGCAAATCCTCAGGTAATTCTCAATCAGCTCTATTCATTCACACAGATGCAGATAAGCTACGGTGTGATTCTCCTTGCACTTGTAAACGGTGAGCCTAAAATCCTTACACTCAAGGAAATTCTTCAGCATTACATCGATCATCAGTGTAATGTCATCACAAGAAGAACAAGATTCAGACTCCGTAAGGCAGAAGAAAGAGCACACATCGTTGAAGCGCTTATCAAAGCACTTGATATCATTGACGAAGTTATTGCACTCCTGAAACAGTCAAAGAGTGTTCAGGAAGGTAAACAGGCTTTGATGGATAATTTCGGTTTCGATGAAATTCAGGCAACACACATTGTCCAGATGCGTCTGGGTCAGCTTACAGGTCTTGAAAGACAGAAGCTCGAAGACGAAATGGCAGACCTTATGGCTAAGATTGCCGAATATAATGAAATTCTTTCAAATCATTCAAAGGTTCTTGAAATCATCAAGGGTGAACTTACCGAAATTAAAGACAAATACGGTGACGATAGAAGAACAGAGATTCAGAATGTCAGCGGAGAGGTTGATATTGAAGATCTTATTCCCGAAGAAAACTGTATTTTCACACTTACAACTATGGGTTACATCAAGCGTCAGCCCGTTGACACCTATAAGCTTCAGAGAAGAGGCGGTAAGGGTGTTATCGGCATGACAAGAAGAGAAGAAGACTTTGCAGAAACAATGTTCTCCTGCTCAACCCATGACTATATCATGTTCTATACCACAAAGGGTAAGGCTTACAGACTCAAGGGTTATGAAATCCCCGAGGGCAGCCGTACAAGTAAGGGTATGAACATCGTAAACCTTCTTCCTCTTGAAGCAGACGAAAAGGTTTCCGCAATGATAAGAATACCAAAGGACGGAAATGAAGAAGAACTCTTCCTTTGCATGTTCACAAGAAAGGGTATCATCAAGCGTTCAGCACTTTCAGAGTACAGAACAATCCGTAAAACAGGTATCATTGCCATCAATCTTGATGATGATGACGAACTTGCATGGGTAAAACTTACTCACGGCAATGACGATATTCTTCTTGCAACAAAGAACGGTATGTCTATCCGTTTCAACGAAAACGATGCAAGACCCATCGGCAGAACTGCAAGAGGTGTAAGAGCTATCAGCCTTAAAGAAGGCGATGAAGTAGTCGGAATGGACATCATTACGGATGACAGCATGATTCTTACCGTCAGCGAAACAGGATACGGCAGAAGAAGTATGGGTTCTGATTACAGAGTTCAGTCAAGAGGCGGTTTAGGTCTTATCAACTACCGTACTGAAACTTACGGCGAAGTTGCTGCACTCAGAGTTGTAAATGACGATGAAGATATCATCATTATTTCTTCGGACGGTGTTATTATCCGTATTCCCGCAGACAGCATCAGCGTATTCGCAAGACCTTCGAAGGGTGTAAGAGTTATGAAGGTTAAAGACGGCGAAAGAGTTGTCACTCTGACCAATATCGAACATTCAGAAGAAGAATCAGAAGAAAATACTGAAGAAAACAATCAGGAAAATTCTGAAGAATAAATCACTGTCCGGGGGATAAAGATATGGAGAGAAGACATGATGTAAGTGAGGTAATAGAAATTCCTCAGAAGAAAAAAAATGTTGTTCTTAAAAAAGTTCTTATATCAGTTCTTGTTATTTTTCTTGTTCTCGTTTTTGCTCTGGTTGTCGGTGTCATGTTTTATATGAACTCCATCGGAATCAACTATATAGATACACAGGATAATATCGGGAACGATAATACAGACGATAAAGTTCTTTTTGAAGACCTTGCAGATGATGAAAAAGATGAATATTATGATATGATGACCGCCATCCGTGATGACAGCGATCTCTCTACCCAGCTTTACAACTGGTATACAAACGGCGGTGATCATATGGCATCAAATAATGTTCTCAATATCCTTATCGTCGGTATTGATGCTTCAGGTGGAGTACCTATGCAAGGTAACAGCGATGTTATGATGCTTGCTTCCGTTGATAAAAAAGAAGGGAAAATCACTCTTTGTTCATTTCTGCGTGACAGTTACACATATTTTGAAACATCAAGCGGAAACGGATATTATTCAAAACTCAATGCAGCATACGCAAACGGCGGTGCTGATTGCCTGATCAATGCAATTGAGTATAACTACAAAATCGACGTTGATTATTTTGTGGCTGTGGATTTTGAAGCTTTTGAAAAAGTAATTGATGCAATCGGCGGAATAAATCTTGATGTCACTGAAAGAGAAGCACGTGCGATGGAAGATTACGCAAAAATAACCGGTGTTCCTTACGGTGAAAATGTTCTTCTGAGTGGTGAACATGCACTTCTCTTTGCAAGAATGAGAAAAATCTATGTAACCGGTGACGTTCAAAGATCGCAGAATCAGAGAAAAGTTATCAACGCAATCATAAAAAAGAGCAGAACACTCAGTCTCGGTGACCTTAATAATGTTGTTCAGACTCTCGGTGAATATATTTATACCGATTGTCCCGCAACAAAAATAATTTCTCTGGGAACAAATGCAATACTTGGAAAATGGTATAATTTCCAGGTTTATTCCATGGAAGCACCGCCTCAGAGTGCAAGAAAAGAATATGAAGGAAACTCATGGATGTGGCTTGTGGATTATCCTTATTCTGCTCAGTATGTCCAAAAACAGATTTACGGCGAAAGCAATATTGTTATTCAGTGATTAATGAGAAGTGAATAATGAAATAAATTCGCAATTCGCAATTTCGGAAAAGGCTCTGCCTTTTAAACCATTATATAATGGGGTTAAAGGGGTGAAACCCCTTCCGACACTTTTCACTCCTCACTTCTAACTCCTAACTATTAAATAATGCATTGTGCATTGACAAAGGATTGATATTTATGTTTAAACATGAAAATTTAAACGGCAGAGTTGCTGTAGTAACAGGTGGCGGCGGAGTGCTTTGTTCAGGTTTTGCAAAGGACCTTGCTTCACAGGGTGTTAAAGTCGCAGTTCTTGACCTTAATGAAAACGCAGCACAGGCTGTTGCCGATGAAATCACAGCAGCAGGTGGTACTGCAATCGGTGTTGCATGTAATGTTCTTGATAAAGAAAGTCTTCAGGCTGCAAGAACACAGGTCAATGAAAAACTCGGCACTTGTGATATTCTTATAAACGGTGCAGGCGGAAATAATCCCAAAGGCACCACATCAAAGGAAAAGCTTGAGCTTTCAGATATTGCAGAAAAGGCAGAAGATGTAAAAACTTTCTTTGACCTTGATCCTTCAGGAATTGAGTTTGTTTTCAATCTCAATTTCCTCGGTACTCTTCTTACAACACAGGCATTTGCAATTGATATGATCGGCAAGCAGAATACAACGATAATCAATATTTCATCAATGAATGCAATCCGTCCTCTTACAAAGATTCCTGCATATTCTGCAGCAAAGGCGGCAGTTTCAAACTTTACTCAGTTTATGGCTGTTCATTTTTCTGATGTGGGTATCAGAGTCAATGCAATCGCTCCCGGATTCTTCTCCACAAATCAGAATAAAGCTCTTCTTTACAATGAAGACGGTTCACTTTCACCCAGAAGTGAAAAAATTATCGGTCACACACCTCTGGGCAGATTCGGCACAACAGATGATCTTACAGGATCACTTCTTTTCCTTGCCGATGAAAATTATTCCGGCTTTATAACAGGTGTGATTCTTCCCGTAGACGGCGGATTTTCTGCATATTCAGGTGTATAATACTTTGTTGACATAACGGTATTTATAAGATATAATTTTTCTGTAAGGAAAGAGAAATATTATAGGAGGAACTCTTATGAAAATTACAAAGAGAATAATTTCATTATTTCTTTCGGTTCTGATGATTTTCGGTGTTATGTCCGTTACAGCTTTTGCAGATGACGGATTCAGCTACATTTTTACCGATGACAGCCAGACATATGTGTATATAAGCTCCTTTGACGGCTATGTACCCTCCAACGGCTATGTTGAAATCCCTGAAAAAATTGACGGTTATACCGTAACCGGTATTGCCGCAGATGCTTTCAAATATGCCACTGATCTTAAGGGAATTATCATTTCCGAAACGGTAACTTATATCGACAGCGACGCTTTCAGCGGTGATGTTGATATAAAGATTAAAAAGACGGAAGAACCCGATGACAGTTTTGATACAAACGATTGGTATGAAGATCATAAACAGGACTATATCATCAGCGGTTCAACTCTTGTAAGCTATAAGGGTAATGATGAAATTATCACAATTCCCTATAATTGTTCCGTGATTGCAGACAGTGCTTTCAAGAATAATGACAAGATCAAAGTTGTTTACATTGAGAAAGAACTTGAAAAAATCGGTGAAAGCGCATTTGAAGGATGCGATTCTCTTGAACAAGTGGTTGCAGGTAACGGCGTTTACAGTCTTGATATCGGCAAAAACGCTTTCAAGGGCACACCCTGGCTTGAAAATTATCCCTCAGATCTTGTTTATCTGGGAACAACTCTTATAAAATATAAGGGTACTGCCACATATGTTGCAATTCCCAATGTTTTTACCGCAATTGCTGAGGAAGCTTTCTATGCTCCTGAAAATAACGGCAGTATTGCTTTCAAAATCAAGGTTCCCTATACCGTGGAACTCTTTGGTGATGACTGTTTCTACCTTTACGATTCAATCAGCAAGGTTTATCCCGAATTGGTTGTTTTCAAAGATTCGGCAGCTGCAGAATATTGCGAAACTGAAGGTCTTGAATATACATATGCGGCACTTCCCGGTGATGCTGACCGTGACGGAAAAACAACAGCAGCCGATGCACGTTATGTTCTTCGTATTTCGGCAAAGCTTGAAAAACCGATTATTGATGCAGATGTCAAAGAAGTTGCAGATATTACAGGTGACAGCAAGATTGCGGCGGATGATGCAAGACTTATTCTCAGAGTTGCGGCAAAACTCGATCAGTATTCAGCTGACGAACTTCTTTCAATGCCCAGAACAGACTATGAATTGTTGTTTGCTGCAAGTCAGGCTCTTGCACTTGCAAAAGCATACAATCCTTCATATTCAAAGTTTGCATATCAGGAAATTTCAAAACTGGATATGAATACAAACTCAAAATTGTATTTCGATATTTTCAAAAATGAGCTTACTCCTGCAGATAAAGCAATGACAGTAACTTATCCCGCAGATTCTCAGGAATCTCACGATAACCTGTTTGATATTTCACTAATCGATGCAGGCAAACTCAAGGATTACACATGTGAAATCGATAACAACATGTATAAAATCAAGCTTGTACTCAAAGACGAAACGTTCAACGGTGAAGATGTGGATGCACCTTCTTTCACACGTCAGATGTTCCCTGCAGAAACCGTTGCACATTTTACCGACAAGGTAAAAGGAAAGTACTGGTATAACGACAGTCTTGATTACAACATGACTTACAACAACTGTACACTTGAGCTGAATGTTGAGATTGCAACAAGCAAGATTATTTCAATGAATGTTACAATGAACTATGATTTTGAAATCACAGGCAGACTCGGTGGTATCAAAATCAGCGGAAGCACAGGTCCTGCAACAGCAACCAGAACTGATGTTATAAAATACACAAATTTCAGATATTTTGCCTGATAAATATTCAATAACGGTGGTTCATTCAGAACTGCCGTTTTTTTGTTTTTAAAATAGTGCTTTACAACAAAACCCATTATATGTTATTATAAATTGTATAATTATTTAAAAAGGAGAATTCCTATGAGTAATGCAAAACTTTCAAAACGCACATGGTTCAACATAGTGCTTTTCAGCTTTATGGGTGGTGTTGCGTGGAATATTGAAAATATGTATTTCAATACATTCCTTTATGACTCAATTTACGGTGGTGCTTCGGCGAATGCAATGGCAAATGTAATGGCACCCACAACAGCAATCAGCCGCATGGTTGCACTTTCGGCAATCACAGCCGTTGTCACAACATTCATCATGGGTACACTCAGTGAAAAAATGAAAAAGCGTAAGGTTTTCATTTCCGTCGGTTACATTATCTGGGGTATTATTACTGCGGCTTTCGGTTTTATTTCAAAAGAGAGCGTCGCAAAGGTTTTCGGTCTTTCAGATGAAGTGAAAATCCTTGCTTTTACCGTGTGGATTGTTATAATCATGGATATGGTAATGACATTCATGGGTTCAACAAGTAATGACTCTGCTTACAACGCATGGCTCAATGACGTTACAACCCCCCTTGTCAGACCTAAAGTTGAAACAGCACTCATGTTTACCGGTCTTTTCTCAATGCTTGCCGTTATGGGTGTGGGAAGTATTGCACAGTCAGGCACAATTACATATACCGTATTTTTCATAGGCCTTGGCTTAGTCGTCACACTCTGCGGTGTGGCAGGTCTTTTCACTCTTGATGAGCCTCAGATCAAAGGCGAAAAAACAAATTCAAATTACTGGGCAGACCTTTTTTACGGTTTCAGACCGTCAGTTATAAAAGAAAACTCAAAGCTTTACCTTGTTCTTTCAGCACTTGGTATTTATAACATTGCAATTCAGGTTTTCTTCCCGTATCTTTTCGTTTATCTTGGTAATGTAATCATTCCCGGTGCCGTTTTTGACACAAAAACCATCATTGTTGCAGTTATCGCTGTTGCAGCACTTGCTGCAGGTGTCATAGGAATGCTCAAAGCATCCGATAAAAACAGATTTGTCGCATATCTTTGTACAATCGCATTGTTTATTATAGGTCTTTTCATTCTTTCAACATCAACAAACATTATTGTCGTACTTATCGGCATCGCACCTACACTCGTAGGTTATGTTGTTATCCAGATTCAGCTTACGGCAACAATGCGTGACTTTATTCCCGAAGACAAGGTCGGTCTTTTCCAGGGTATCAGAATGATTTTCGTCGTTCTTCTTCCCATGATTATCGGTCCTGCTCTCGGTGACCTTGCATGCCGCTCATCAAATATCACAATTATTGAATACGGTGTTGAAAAGCTTGTTCCCTCAACAAGTATGTTCGCATATGCGGCGGTTGTTGCAGCATTTATACTTATCCCCATGATAATTCTTAATAAGAAAAAGAGTTTTAAGAAGGAGAATTAATATGGAAATTAAAGTTTTATCCTCACTTGCAAAAGTTTTTTGCAATGAAATTTACGGTGAATACGAAATTGACACACTCAGCTGTCTTAAAAAAGAAAGAACATCTTTTGTTATTGCAGTAAAACCTGAAAAAGATACAGAAGCTTCTTTCTCTACAGACTGCAAGAATCTTAAAATATTTAAAATCGTCTTTGTTCCTGCAGAGCATCTTGCAGACGATGACCGTGATGATTATTATATCAGAAATGCAATTAAGGGTTATTATCCCGATGTGCTTGTGCCCCTTGACGGAGCAGTCAGCCTTAAAGCGAATGAATGGACTGCTGTCTGGTGCGAATACACAGCAGAAGACGAAAAAGAAGTTTCTGTTGTGATTGATGCCGACGGCAAAAGTGAAACAGTAACTCTGCAAACAGAAATTGCAGAAACATCACTCGATGAACAGACTCTTATCTGCACACACTGGTTCCATGCAGACTGTCTTGCTGATTATTACAATGTGGAAGTTTTCAGCGAAGAACACTGGAAATATGTTGAGAATTTCATGAAATCCGCCAATGCACACGGCATCAATTTTATTCTCACTCCGCTTTTCACACCTCCTCTTGATACTGAAGTGGGCGGTGAAAGAACAACAGTACAGCTTGTTGACGTTAAGAGATATAATTATCAGTATACATTCGGTTTTGACAAGCTCAAGAGATGGATTGACCTTGCATTCTCCTGCGGAATGAAATACATAGAGTTTTCACATCTTTACACTCAGTGGGGTGCTGCACATGCACCTAAAATCATGGCTGAAACAACAGACGGCTACAAGCGTATTTTCGGCTGGGAAACAAATGCTCACGGCAAGCGATATGAAGATTTTCTGCGTCAGTTTGCCAAAGCTCTTATCGAATTTATTGATAAAGAAGGCATCCGTGACAAAGTAATGTTCCACACATCGGATGAACCTTCAACAGAAGGCATTTTAAAATACAGAAAATCTGCAAATCTTATGAATGAGCTTTTCGGTGAGTTTAAAACTATTGATGCTCTTTCATCCTTTGTTTTCTATAAGACAGGGCTTATAAAAACACCCGTACCTTGCCTTGATCACATTGAAAGATTTGCAGGTAAAGTACCCGAACTGTGGACATATTACTGCTGCGGACCTTATAAAGAATATATGCCCAACAGATTTATTGCAATGCCTTCTCTGAGAAACAGAGTTCTTGGCTTTATCATGTATAAGTATGATGTAAAGGGCTTCCTGCAGTGGGGACTTAATTTCTACAATACACAGTATTCAAAAGAACATATTAATCCCTTTGAAGTGACAGATGCAGGCGGAAAATTCCCTGCAGGTGATTCCTTTGTGCTTTATCCTGCTGATGACGGCACAGCATATGCATCTCTTCGTTTCAAGGTTTTCTATGATGCGATTCAGGATTTTGAAGCATTAAGACTTCTTGAAAAGAAAATCGGCAGAGAAGAAACTCTTAAAATTCTTGAAAGCGGTCTCGAAAAGCCTCTCGATAATAAAAATTATCCGCATTGTGAAAAATGGCTTATTGAAAAGAGAAGAGAAATTAACAGCTTACTGTAAGGTGATTTTATGTTGCTGACCAATCCTTGTGTTTTTGCGGCAGGTGACACTTATCAGATATTCGTTCCCGTAAAAAAAGAATCCGTGATGTGGGTTAAAATCGGTGACAAGTGCTATTATGACGAGTCCAACGGTGTACTGCGTTCACTTTCAAGAGTACACAAGATAACCGTGCCCATGAAAGCTCTTGACGAAGCGAAGAAATATACCGTCTGCAATCAGGAAATCAAAGGCAGAAGAAAAGCGTATTTCAATAAAATGAGACCCGTGGAGGAATATGAATACAATTTCACTCCCGTATCAGGCGATGAAGTCAGATGCTATCACATAGCCGATACTCATAACAGAGTTTCTGAGCCCGTAAAGGCGGCAAAAGTGTTCGGAAAAATTGATTTTCTCATTCTCAACGGCGATGTGCCCAACGACTGCGGAAAAATAAAGTATTTCAACAGCATTTATGAAATCGTCGGCAATATAACAGGCGGTAACATTCCTGCAGTTTTCGTAAGAGGAAATCATGATATAAGAGGTAGCTTCGCAGAAGTTTTCGGTGACTATATTCCTACTGTGAACGACAATACATTCTTCACTTTCAGACTCGGAAATATCTGGGGACTTGCTCTTGACTGCGGTGAAGACAAACCCGATACACATCCCGAATACGGAGGCACAATTTGTTGTCACGCATTTCGTGAAAGAGAAACTGAATTCATTGAAAAGGTTGCAGACTGCGATTGTCATAAGGATTCTTCAATCATGAAGAAAATCGTTGTGGTGCACAATCCTTTCACCATAAAATATAATGAGCCTTTCAATATTGAAGAGGATTTATTCACTCACTGGGCAAAGGTGATTAAAGAAAAAATAAAGCCCGACCTGATGCTCTGCGGTCATCTGCACAGAACGGGAATTTATCCTGTAGACGGTGAAATTGATGCACACGGTCAGCCCTGCACCGTTGTTGTTGGTTCCATACCCGGCAAAAACTACTATAAAGGTGTGGGATATGTTTTCAGTAAAGACGCAACAAAGGTTGTTTTTACTGACAGTGACGGTAAGGCAGATCCGGAGATTGAAATATAAACAATAATTTATCTGAGAGTGAGGAGTTAGAAGTTAGGAGTTAGGAGTGTCGGAAGTGCTACGCACTTGTTCCGCTACGCTCTATATAATGGGGTTTAAGGGGCTTGCCCCTTCCGAAACTCCTCACTTCTCACTACAATAAAAGACAGACTTCGTGTGTGAAGTCTGTCTTTTGTTATTAATAAGTTATCTGAGTGTATTCACAGATATCAACAATACGTGCCTTCAGCTGTCCCAGAAGAGTATTGGCAGTAATGTCGATATTCATTGTCATGTTGACGGATTGCACCTGCTTTGTGTCGCAATTATAAATAAGTGTCACGGTACAGCCTGTGTAATTAAAGTCAATTTTATTGAAAGCCAGTTCGGAAATTGCAGTTATCTGTGTTGCCGCATCATAGGGATCAAACATCGCTGTTATTGCGCTCTGTGATGAAGTTGCACCTGCAGGATTGATCTGAGGATTGAGTTCATCTGTCAGAGTAATGACAAGCTTATAGTTATCATCGGAAATAACTTCGCAATATGCGTTTTTGATTTTTGTGCTGTCTGTGAGAAGACAACCGTAAGAGGAGTTCGGAAGCGGAAGTTTATTTGCATTACCTGAGGGATAATCAATCGGAGCAGAAGCTGTTTTTGATGTTACATATTTTTCGATTATCGGCAACACAATGTTTGCTGCAGGCCCCACATTCTGATAATCTGTCGGCAGATTCTGATATCTTATAAATGAAAAAGCAGGGGCATCGGTTTTCAGTTTATTCATCACAATTGTGTATTCGCTGAGGATTTTGTCTGCCGTTAAAAGAGAACGATCGGTTTCTATTGTTCTGACTGTGCCGTCTGTATCCATGACGGACATTTCTGTAGTACCTCTGCCTTCTTTGATTTTTTCGCCTTCAGCATCGGTTATTGCTTCTTTATTGAAAAAATCGGGAGGATTTTTCTGCATTGATGTAATAGCAAAGATGATTAACCCTGCAATCAGCAGTGCTACAACAGCAACAATTATACTCAGTAATGTTTTGTTGATCGTAATGCTGTTTTTTTGTGTTTGCTGATTTGTTTCAGGTTGTAATATGTCGAATGGATCTGCGGTTTGTGTTCCCGGAAGAAATTCCGCACCGCAATACTGGCAAAAGCGTGCATCACCAGTGTTTTTTCTTTTACAGTTAGGACATATCATGAGAAATTATCTCCTTTTTTACATAAGGTCGGCAAATAAAGTTCCCATACCTGTTTTTTCGTAACCCTTGAGAGTGAGCTGATCACCGGGGATTGATTCTGAAAAATAGTCGATTGCAAACTGAGATGCTATAGTACCGTCAGCATCATAAATTTCAATCTGTTTCAGTTCGTCATTTGTTGCGTAGAACTTGAAAGACTGTTCAGCATTCTTGTAATAATAGCACACACCGGGTTTACCGTTAATTGTTATATCAGATACGCTGAATTTATCTTTTACGTCATCATATTTTGTGCTACCGAAGTTGAATTGCATCATTCCGGGATCCATGCCGAGTGCATCAAAGAATGACTGTGTAAGCTCTGCATACTGATGTACTGCGGGACGTTTAAGATACATTGTGTTGCCAAGTTTGAGGAACGAAAGTTCTGTGCCATCAAGATTTGTAAGCACTTCGAAGTTCTCACCGTCCATTGACATATACAGGGGATCGCCTGTATTTCCTGAATAAAAAGCACCCTGGATATAGAAAGAACGGTTGAAAAATGCTTTTATCTGAGCATCAACTTTTTCGTTCTGCTTTTTGCTTGTTGTGGGTTCAGTCTGAGAATTCCCTGTAGTTGTGTTTGTTGTGGTTGTTTTTTCTTCAATTTTGTGAGGACTTGTGCTGCCTACATTCTGCCCCAGAATTGTTGTTGCTTCGGCAATCTGCTGCTGAAGAAGAGTTATATATTCTTCCCTTGAAATTTCACTGCCGTGTTCGTTTGTGATTTTTTCCTGCATTGCCTGATTTAAAAATTCTTCCATTTTGTCGGGTTCGTTGCTGTGTTCTTCTGTTGAATCTTCGACAGCAGGGGTATTTCCGGGATCTTTATCAATGCTTTTTGCTATGTACAGTGCAATACCTGCAAGCAAAGCGACAGAAAGAACGCATATTATGATAATAATTGGCAGCTTGTTTGATTTTTTTTCATCTTTCTGTTCAACAACCGTAAAATTATCGAATGTTTCAAAATTCACATTATTCTGATTCTCGGGAATGTTGTTATTGTTTTCCATCATTGTTTTCCTCCGTTACATTAATGATTTCATGAATGATATCATGTTTGTCTTTGAATAACCTTTAAAATTCAGCATATCATCGGGAATTTCAGATATAAATTCATCTGCGATGAGAACATTTTTTGCATCTTCGTTTTCAAAAAGAGTCATCTGCACGATTTCGCCGTCAACAGCTATGAATTCCATCCGGCATTTCGGATTCCTGTATGAATAACAAACGGCATCCTGACCGTTGTATTCTGCTTTTGTTACAGATTCAGGATTTTTTGCATCAAAATTCACATTATTGAACTCAAACGAAAACTGTGAAGCATCAATGCCGATCACTTTCTGAAATGCGGGAGTAATCTCGGTATATTTTTTTGTGTCGGGATTGAGTATGTAAATCTTGGAGCCAAGATTCATGAAGGATATATCTTTGCCGTCCATTTCGGAAAAAACCTGAAAATCGGCACCGTTCATTGCAATTTCAAGGGGCATTTTTTCGCCGTTTGAAATCATTTCTCCGTCGAAATAATATTTTCCGTCAAAAAATGAAGCAATGATGTTCAGAGCACTGTCCGAACTGTCTGTTTTTTCTGTTGTAACAACCGTTGTGGCTTCAAGATGTTCTTTTGTGGTAATCTGAGGAAATGACGGTTTTTTTGCGGTGCTTTGCTCGGAAGTTCCGATTGTTGTTTTTACCTCGGGCTTTATTGCCATGGTTGAAGCTGAATTGAATGCGTGCTCTGTCAGTTCATCGGCAAGATCAAGTGAGATTCCTTCAAAAGTCACCTCAACATCTTCGCTGAATGTAACGGGAGAAGTGTCTGCTTCGTTATCCGGCGAAACAAGAAGGTCACCGGAACTTTCCGTTATGACTTCGTTTGCATCGTTCTTGTTTTTTTTCGATTTTACAACCGCAACCGTTATGATTATCGCAATAATCAGCACAGCCGCAATCACAAAAGGTAAATATTCCATAAGTTTTTTCTTCTTTCTTTCGTTTTCGTTAGAGGCACTTACAACGGGTATGTTCCCGGTGCCGTCTGTTTGGCTCTGCATTTTCTCATCCCTGATTATATAATATCACATAATATTTTATCATATGTAAAAGATTAATTCAACAGTTATTTTATCAGCAGGACTATGAAAAACAGTGCATCAGTTATGTTGACAAAAAAAATATGCAATGTTATAATAAGAAATTGAAATAGTATGTACATTTGTAAATATCTGTCTTTATAAATAGGGTGTTTTTTATGGGAATTTTCAAATCTGTCGGAACAGTTATTTCCGAAATATGGAACAATAAAGTCCGTCTTTTCCGTCTTGCGAAATACGAGCTGAAAAGTCAGCACGGCGGCACATTTTTCGGTTTTTTGTGGAACTTTATGAACCCCGCATTCCAGATTCTTGTTTACTGGTTTGTTTTTGCAATCGGACTCAGAAGAGGCAATGATATGAACGGAGTTCCTTACATTGTATGGCTTGTCATCGGTATTATATGCTGGTATTACATGAATCAGGCAATGCTCGGCGCCGATATGTCGATAATCAATTTTACCGATGTCCTGAAAAGAATGAAATTCCCCATTGCAATTGTGCCCACAAAAACTGTGGCGTCAAACTTCATTACACATATGTGTTCAATGGTGATTGTATTCATTGTTGTTCTTGTGTCAGGTGCAAAAATCAGCACTTCCGTGTGGCTTCTGCCGTACTTCATTTTTGCTTCTACGGTTTTTATAACCGCATACGGACTTTTTGCATCGACGATCAACGTGCTTTTCCGTGATTTTCATAATTTCTCAAACACGATAATGCGTTTTCTTTTCTTTATTTCTCCTGTCATGTGGGAGCCCGAAGGTGACAATGTATTTCTTACCGTTATCATGAAAATCAATCCTTTTGCATACATACTCGGCGGTTACCGTGATGCAATTCTTTACGGCAGGGATTTTCTTGCAAATCTTGATGCAGCCGTGATATTCTGGGCAATTACACTTGTGATGTTCCTTGTCGGATGTTTTGTCCATATGCGTTTCCGTCACAAGTTCATCGATCTGCTTTAAGGGGGTGTCGCAATGAGTGAAAATGTTATTGTATGTGAGCACGTCACAAAGGATTATCCCCTTTATTCTTCTTTTGGCGACAAGATAAAAGGTCTTGTTATGAAAAACAACAAAGTCGGCACATTCAGAGCTCTTGATGACGTTTCTGTTACAATGAAAAAAGGTGAATGCGTCGGTCTTATCGGTCTCAACGGCAGCGGAAAATCAACCCTTGCAAGTATCATCACGGGTATCACAACGGCAACAAAAGGCACTGTTGATGTCAAGGGTGAAGTAAGTATGCTGTGTGCTTCATCGGGTATGCGTTCACAGCTTTCGGGTATTGATAACATCCGTTTCAAGTGTCTGCTGATGGGATATACCGACAAGCAGATAAAAGAAATCGAAAAAGAAATCATCGACTTTGCTGATATCGGCATTCATATCAATCAGCCCGTCAAGACATATTCAAGCGGTATGCGCTCAAGACTCGGTTTTGCCATTGCAGTTAATATAGACCCCGAAATTCTGATAATTGACGAAGCACTTTCCGTCGGCGACTCAAGCTTTACGGACAAGTGTCTGAAAAAAGTTGATGAGTTCAGGGAAAAAGGCAAGACAATCGTTTTTGTCAGCCATGCCGTAACGCAGATGACATCTTTCTGCGACAGAATTATATGGATAAATCAGGGAAAACTTATCGGTACGGGCACTCCCGATGAAATAATAAAACCATATTGCGGATTTGCAAGAGAATTCAACGGAATGACAAACGAACAGAGAAAGAATATCGTTCCCGACCTTAAGGAATATCAGAAAAAATACTGTACGGAGTAATATATGGAATACGAAGAACTGTTAAAGGAAAATGAACGGCTGAAAAGTGAAAATGAGGCTCTGCTTCTTGAAATAAAATCATGCAGAGATGACCTGAACCGTCAGATTGCAGTCATGACTTCAATCAAAAAAGACATACGCCGTTATGAAGTTCAGCTCAATTCACTCAAAACGGAAAATGCTGAATTCAAGAACAAATTTGCAATGATTGAAAACAATCCCATCGGCAGATTTGCTCTGAGAATTTACAGATGGCTTAAAGAAATGATGCGTCGCAGGGGATAAAAGATGAACATTAAGACAATTGACGAATACCTTAACGAACTGAAAACCAGAAAAGCTGTTCTTGAAGAAATTCTTGACCGTTACGGTGTTGATTACGGTGATGAGAAAAGTGCGCTTTTCCGTACTGAATGCAATGAACTGAAAAAACTTAAAGTTGCCGCAATTATGGATGCGTTCACACTTGGTAATTTCAGAAGTGAATGTGACCTTCTTGAAGTGACGGCTGATAACTGGCAGACACAGCTCGATGAATTCAAGCCTGATTTATTCTTCCTTGAATCTGCATGGGAAGGCAAAGATAAGTCATGGTACAAGAAAATTGCAAACGGCAGTAAGGAGCTTTATGACCTGACTGCATATTGCCATGCTAAAAATATCCCCGTTATCTTCTGGAATAAGGAAGACCCTGTTTATACGGATGTCTTCATGTCTGCCGCATCATGTGCGGATTATGTTTTTACCACGGATTTTGACTGCATTGAAAGATACAAAAGAACACTTCAGCACAACAATGTCTATCTTCTCCATTTCTCAGCACAGCCCCTTGTACACAATCCCGTAGAGATGCACGACAGAAAAGACAAATTCTGCTTTGCAGGAGCTTATTATCACAGATACAAAGATCGTTCAAGAGTTTTTGATGCATTTGCAGATGCTTTTGAAAAGGGAAAAGGTCTTGAAATTTATGACAGAAACTTAGGCTCGGCAAGACCTGAACACGCTTTTCCTCAGCGATACAACAAAATGATTGTCGGTACACTTAAACCCGACGATATCCATATTGCATACAAAGGCTATAACTACGGAATAAACATGAACTCCGTCGGTCAGTCGCAGACCATGTTTGCAAGAAGAGTCTATGAGCTCCTTGCATCAAACACAGTTTCCGTGGGTAACTATGCAAGAGGTGTCAGAAATATTTTCGGCGACCTCACGGTTGCAACGGACAGTGCTGACACAATGCAGAAACAGCTTGACCGTTACTGCGGTACCATGGAAAATTACCGTAAATTCAGACTTTTAGGTTTAAGAAAAGTTATGAAGGATCATCTTTGCGAGGACAGACTGGGCTTTATTGCACAGTGTGTTTTCGGCAAGGATATGAGGGAGAAACTTCCCACCGTGACAGTTGTTTCGTCAGCTTCCTCTGATGAAGAAAAACTCAGAGTGCAGAAAGCCTTTGACAGACAGACTTATGACAATAAAAAACTCATTTTTATAAATGATGAGGTAAATATTCAGAACGGTTTTGTTGCCGCATTCTCACCTGATGACTATTACGGTGAAAATTATCTTCTGGACCTTGTGTTGTCAGTAAGATACAGTAAAGCAGATGGTTTCGGCAAGGTGAATTATTATTCACATGACGGTAACAAATTTACAATTGGCAACACAGACGACACATACAAACCCTGCAACAAGCTTTTCAGCACAAGATGTATTGTGAAAGCTGACATGATCAATGATTTTACGACATTTGCACAGGGTATGGAAATAAGCGGTGAGTTTTTCTGTACCGATGAATTCGGTTACTGTAAAAACTGCAAAGATGAAAAATGCGACACTGCTGACGATATTTTCGTTGCAGACACGGGTATTTCCCTTGATGTGATAAATGCAGCTGCTGACAGTATTCAGTATCAGGAATTGGAAAATGACCTCATAACAATCACGGCAAAAGAAATGCTTGACATGAGTTATTGCAAGTCAAAAAATATTGCAGTTTCTCTTGTGGGTTCAAGATTTTCAGTCACATCAAAGCTTGGTGACGATGATTCCGAATATATCGAACTGAAAAAGAAATTCTCCGTTTCGGATTTCAGCGACACAGGCTGTGTATCGGTAATGTTGTCAGGAGCAGGAGAGTTATCAACAGAGAGTTTCTGTACATTCTTTGATGCTTCAATGAACAGGCTTGATTCATTCTCTGTGGGCGGAAACAGAATTCTTAATGCAAAGATTCCTGAAAAAGCCGAATATTTTGCCCTTTCTCTGAGAGTCAGAGGTACGGGTACAAAAGAATTTTCGGGCATAACAATCAGCGGCGGTCTTTCATCGGGCAGTGCCACTCCGTTCCTTTCAAGAAATGATACAGTTGTTGTTGCAGATCATTATCCCTCATACGATGACCTGTACAGATATATGTTTGTACACAAGCGCAATCTGCTTTACAAAGAGCAGTCACTTGTTACCGATATGCTTTGCATCAATATGTGGGGAGATAACGGTTACCGTGAGTTTGAAAATATGAATGTGACCGACGGCGGTGCTGAAAAACTGACAGCGGTACTCGAAAACGGCAGGATAAAAACAGTATGCGTTCATTTCCTGAATCCATATCTCTGGAGTGTGCTGAAAAACTATCTTGATGAAATAAAGCTTATCGTCTGGAGTCACGGAAGCGATATCCAGCCCTGGCACAGAAGAATGTTCAATTATAAAACCGATGCAGATATAGAAAACGCAAAAAAGGCATCGGTAACAAGAGAAAATCTCTGGAAAGAAGTGTTTGAGTATTCCGAAAAACACAATATCCACTTTGTTTATGTTTCGAAATTTTTCAAAAAACAGATTGAAGAGGATTACGGAGTAAATCTTGACGGCAGATGCTCGATAATCCATAACTGCATTGATATTGACCTGTTCTCTTATGTAAAAAAAGAGCCTGAACAGCGTTTCAATATAATGTCAGTTAAATCTTTCAGCACGCTGACTTATGCAAATGACATAACTCAGAAAGCGATTGAAATTCTCAGTCGTGAAAAGGAATTTTCTCAGATGACATTTGATCTGTACGGTGACGGTGAAAGATTTGACACGGACACCGCAAACCTTAAAAAATTCAGTAATGTTCATCTGCACAGAGGATTCCTGACACAGTCGCAAATTGCAGAAATACACAAATCTCACGGTATTTACATCGCAACCACAAGAATGGATACACAGGGTGTTTCAAGGGATGAGGCAATGTCATCGGGTCTTGTGCCTGTTGCAAATGCAGTTGCGGCAATCCCTGAATTTGTAAATGAAGATTGCGGAATACTGGCTCCTGCAGAAGATGCACAGGCTGTTGCCGAGGGTATTCTGAAGCTTGTGAGAAATCCCGAATTGTTCATGCAGATGAGTCAGAATGCGGCAGAACATATCAGAAACAAAACATCACAGAAATATACAATCAACAAAGAAGTTGACTTGATAATATCAAGGAGAGATGAAAAATGATTAATATTATAGGTCTTGGTTATATCGGTCTGCCCACAGCACTTATGTTTGCTTCTCACGGTGTTGAGGTTGTGGGCACAGACTACAACAAGGAGCTTGTTGCAACACTCAACGCAGGCAGAACAACCTTTGAAGAGGCAGGTCTTGACGAACTTTTCAATGATGCGGTAAATTGCGGAATTAAATTTTCAACAGAGTATCAGAAAACAGATATGTACATCGTGGCTGTTCCCACTCCTTATGACAAGGAGTCAAAAAGAATCGATGCCGCATATGTTGTTGCCGCAGTAAAGCAGGTTATGGCTGTATGCCCCAAAGGTGCAACTGTTGTTATCGAATCAACCGTTTCCCCGGGCACAATAGACAAGTTTGTCCGTCCCGTTATTGAAGAAAACGGTTTTGTTATCGGTGAAGACATCAATCTTGTTCATGCTCCGGAAAGAATCATCCCCGGCAATATGGTTTATGAGCTTCTTCACAACTCAAGAACAATCGGTGCAGACGACAAGGCGATCGGCGAAAAGGTGAAAGACCTTTATGCGTCATTCTGTCAGGGTGAAATTGTTGTAACAGATATCAGAACTGCAGAAATGACAAAGGTTGTTGAAAACACATTCAGAGATATCAACATCGCTTTTGCAAACGAACTTGCAAAAATCTGCAGAAGTGACAATATGGATGTTTATGAAATCATCAGAATTGCAAACAAGCATCCCAGAGTAAACATTCTTTCTCCCGGTCCCGGTGTCGGCGGTCATTGTATTTCCGTTGACCCCTGGTTCCTTGTCGGTGACTATCCCACATACTCAAACCTTATCAAGCAGGCAAGACTTATAAACGACTCTATGCCCGATTTTGTGCTTGAAAGAATTTATAACATCATGAAAGAAAAAGGCATAAAGGAAGTTTCAAAGGTCGGTTTCTACGGTCTGACATACAAAGAAAATGTTGACGATGTCCGTGAAAGCCCCACACTACAGATGCTTGAGAGTATGGAAAAGCACCTTGCACACGGTGTAAAAGTTTATGATCCGTTCATCAAGGCAGATATGGTAGAGAATCAGTATCATGACCTTGATAAATTCCTCGGTGATGTTGAGCTTGTTGTTCTTCTTGTCGGTCACGATGAAATTAAGGAAAACATGGACAAGCTCAGCGGAAAAGTTATTCTTGATACAAGAAATATCTGTAATCTTCCCGGTACTTACAGATTATAAGGTGATAAAATGAAAACTGTAATGCTCGTTTTCGGCACAAGACCCGAGGCTATCAAAATGTGTCCTCTTGTGCTGGAGCTTAAAAAAAGAGAAAATCTTAAAACTGTTGTATGCGTAACAGGTCAGCACAGACAGATGCTCGATGCTGTGCTTGACACTTTCGGAGTTGTGCCCGACTATGACCTTTCAATCATGAAAGACAGACAGACTCTTTTTGACATCACAACAAATATTCTTATGGGAATAAAGGGTGTGCTTGAAGAGGTAAAGCCCGATGTTGTGCTTGTCCACGGTGACACTTCAACAACATTCGTAACGGCTCTTGCGTGTTTCTATATGCAGATTCCCATCGGCCATGTTGAAGCAGGTCTTCGCACATATAACATTTATTCACCTTATCCTGAAGAGTTCAACCGTCAGGCTGTAAGCATCATTTCAAAATATAATTTTGCTCCCACTCAGATGTCAAAGGACAATCTTTTGAAAGAGGGCAAGGATGCAGAAACAATCTATATCACAGGTAACACTGCAATTGATGCTCTTAAAACAACTGTCCGTGACGATTATAATCATCCCGAGCTCGACTGGGCAAGTGATTCAAGACTTATTATGCTTACGGCTCACAGAAGAGAAAACTTAGGCGAGCCAATGCGTCATATGTTCAGAGCAATAAAGAGAATTATTGACGAAACACCCGATATCAAGGTAATTTACCCCATTCATATGAACCCCGTTGTAAGGGAAGCGGCAAAAGAAGTTTTCGGCGACGACGACAGAGTTCATATTATTGAGCCTCTTGACGTGCTTGATTTTCATAACTTCCTTGCACGTTCATATCTCATTCTTACTGACAGCGGCGGAGTACAGGAGGAGGCTCCCTCTCTGGGCAAACCCGTTCTTGTCATGCGTGACACAACAGAGCGTCCCGAGGGTATAAAAGCAGGAACACTCAAGCTTGTTGGTACAGATGAAGAGTTTATCTACAACACATTCAAAACTCTTCTTGAAGATAAGGCAGAGTACGAAAAAATGAGCAAGGCTTCCAACCCTTACGGTGACGGAAAAGCAAGTTCAAGAATTGCTGATATCCTTGAATTCGGCAAAACGGAGGAAATTGACATCTGATAAATGCAAATTTGTATATTTTTCTATTTTGATGTTGCATTTTTCGGATGGATTTGATAAAATATATACGCATTTTATATGAAAGGTGACGAAATTATGAAGTTTACAAAAAAAGTTTTAGCTATTGTAATGGCTGTTCTCATGGTTTCTTTCATTCTTCCTGTTTTTGCATCAGCTGAAGCAGACACAACTCTTCAGTTCGGCGAAGACGGCAAGTTCCAGATTATGATGTTTGCTGACAGTCAGGATGACGAAGAACTTGAAGAAACAACAACTCAGCTTATGAGAAAAGCACTTGCAACATACAAGCCTGACCTTGTTATCTACATGGGTGACAACTCTGTTGCTCCCGGTGAAAAACAGGCAGATGCTATTGCTGCTATCGTTGCGCCTTGCGTTGAAGCAGAAGTTCCCTTTACTCTTGTTTTCGGTAACCATGACCAGGAACAGGGTGTATCAAACGATGATCTTCTCAAGGAATATCAGAAATACCCCGGTTGTCTTGCAGTTGATGCAATCCCCGAACTTTACGGCTGCGGTAACCACAACCTTACAATCCTCTCTTCAGACGGTGCAAAGGTTGCATTCAACCTCTGGTTGGTTGATTCAGGTACATCAACAGAAGAAGCAGGCGGTTATGATTACGTAAGAGAAGACCAGATTCAGTGGTATAAGGACACAGCTGCTGAACTTGCTGCTGCTAACGGCGGTGAAGTTGTTCCCGCAATGAGCTTCCAGCACATTATTGTTCCTGAAGTTTACGATGCTCTCGGCATGATGAAGATTCCCGTTGGTATCGGCGAATGGACTTTTGACGGTCAGGCATATCTTCCCATCCCCAACTTCGGTTCATACACAGGCTACGTCTTTGAGCCTCCCTGTCCCTCACACATTAACGGCGGTCAGATGGATGCTTGGCTTGAAACAGGCGACGTTATGGCTACATTCTACGGTCATGACCATGTCAATGACTTCACAACAAGCTACAAGGGTATTGATATCACAACTGTTCCCACAGTAGGCTGCAACTCATACAGCAATGACATCAACAGAGGCGTAGGTCTTATCACTCTTGATGAAAGCGACCTTACAACATACGAATACGAAGCACTCCGTATGTATGATTTTGCTCTTGCAGAAGGTTCAAAGATCCTTGAATGCGAAGGTGCTTTGAGCAAAATCAGCTATCAGTTCAACAAGTTTATTGACGGTTTCCTTACAAAACTTCACGAACTCGTATCAGGTTTCTCACTTCCTACATTTGGTAAGTAATAATACTTGAATAATTCGGATAACCATGCTATACTTAGCATGGTTATTTTTTTCTTTTAATTTATTGTACGGAGATGATGAAATGAACAATGCGTATTCTGCAAAACGTGCCGCAGTAGCAATACTGTTGGTTCTTGTTCTTGTGCTCTCCGTTCCGATGAATTTTGCCGCAATGAAAACTGATTCTGTTGAAAATGCACCCATGGCACAGAAAGATACAGACATCGTAAATGTAAATACAGATAGCAGTACATCAGCATCACCGTCAATTCTGACAGAAACTGGACTGCCTGACGAAAATGATGATAAATATGAAGAGGAAGAGTCTGTTCCCGGCGGTGATACATCGCTTTCACCGGACGAAATTCTTCCTGATGCTGATGACGGATTCAACGATATCGGAAATGAATATACCGAGCAGGAGGGTGTTACCGTAGTTCCGGCAACGCTTAATAATATCATGCTCGATAATCTGCCATCAATTGTATCAAAAAAGATATATACCTTTTCGGTCGATTCCCGAGGTGCAATAAAATACGCCTTCAATCATGCGGTTTATGAAGAAAAAATGTGCCTGTGGTACATAACTCTTTATGAAGAGTATTCACCCGACGGAAGCGGAAAAACCGTGGATTACCGTGTTCTCAACCGTCTGTCCTATGAATCGGTGGGTACCGGTGTGCAGTCTGCCGTAATCGGTGTTCTGCCCGGTAATTACAGAGTAGAGGTTGAGTGTGTTTCAGGCTATACACAGGAAAAATATCAGCTTGCAATCGGTTTTGCAGAAACTTCGTATTATGAGGCTGAGCCGAATAATACTGCTTCAAGATATACGGAACTGCCGTTAAACAGAACTGTCAACGGCTCTGCAAGTGTTTTACTGAATAATGAAGCAGACGAAGACTGTTATCTCTTCCGTGTTACCGATTCGGGATATACTGTTCTCTATTTTGAACATGAATTGGATGAAGCAGGTACGAAAGAAAGCGTTGCATGGCGTATCAGATTGACAGATATGGCGGGAACTGAGTATTTCTACACAACTTCAACAATGGAAAAAGCCATGATAAACAGCGGTGTTATGGGACTGCCTCCCGGAAATTATTTTGTAACGGTAAGCTCCCATTTTTACAGCAGTGTGGAGTATTCTCTTAATGTGTCATTCACGCAGGATTCGGCTGTTGAAACAGAGCTTAACGAAACTCCCGAAACAGCAGATTCCATTGAAATAAATACAGAAAAAGTAGGCTCACTTACTGCACGTTACGGAACCGCTGACCGTGATTATTATTCATTCTCAATGAAAAGTGACGGTTTTATTAACATTGACTTTATTCACGAAGCAATGACAGAAGAAAATGACGGCTGGAATGTTTCTGTTCTTTCTGCAGACGGAAGACTTATCTTCTCTGCTGTTTCGGATTGGAATCAGAATGTTCTCAGGTCACCTCACATCGGTCTTACCGCAGGAGATTATTATATAAAAATCGATTCCGATAATCTTTATCATAACAGTATGGTTTACAGACTTATTCTTTTCTCGGAGCAGAATGCCGATTGGGAAACAGAGCCCAATAATCTGTCTGCAGATGCGGATATTCTTGAAATCGGAAAATCCGTAAACGGAACATTGGTTGAAACAGGCGTTGATTATGACAAGGATTGGTACAGAATAGATCTGGAAGAAGAGCAGAAGCTCAGTTTCTCATTCGGTCATGTGGCAACAGAAGAAGCAGGTAAAGAGGGATGGATAATTTCTCTTGTGGACAGCGACGGTAATATTATAGGAGAAATGTCATCTGATTGGGATGAAGCAGAAAAATCCTTCTCCAGAACTCTTGCAGCAGGTTCTTACTATGTTGTTATTGAAACAGGACTTTACTTCAACAGCAGCAGATATATTCTTTCTGTGAGATGAGCATATTTCATTGTTTCTGCTTGACTATTTGCTTAAACAATGTTATCATAACTATATATGTGCAAAATTCCACTCTTAAACAGAGAAAGAGGTTCAGTATATGAAAAGGATTACAAAGGCATTATCTTTAATATTTGCTCTTGTCATGCTGATGTGTTGTTTCCCGTCGGAAATTATTGCTTCGGCAGCACAGTACAATTGGGTCGGAGCATGGGGAACACCTGCAGTTGAAAGCGGTGTTGTTCTCGGAGACAATCTTCATATGCAGGATTATATTCCTGCAGGCTCAACGATAAGAACTGTTCTCACTCCCACCATCAGCGGTTCAAAGATAAGACTCAAGTTTTCAAACCTTTACGGTCCGGAGCCGTTGACAATAAATGAAGTAACCGTTGCCCAGACAGGCTCAACAGATGATATGGTTGATGCAAATACCATCACACAGGTCACATTCAACGGCGGTCAGGAATCTGTTACCATTGCTCCCGGCAGTGAGATTTTCTCAGATGAAATCACATTCCAGGTGACAGCACTTAAAAAAATCAGCGTCAGTTCATATTACAAAAAGACCACAACCATGTACACAACCGGTCTTTATAATGCAAAAACATATCTTGCAAGCTCCCTCGGCAACAGAACACACAGGGATAGTATGACTGCTGTTGCAACAAGATTTACATTTACATCAGGTGCAATTACATATACACCCGTGCCTTTCCTTACACGTCTTGATGTTTATGCACAGGACGCATACAGTGTTGTTATCCTTGGTGACTCTACCGTTACAAATGAAATTTCACTGATGCTTGCAGAAAAACTTCATAAAAACGGTGTTACCAATGTCGGTATCGTTATGTCAGGTATCATCGGCAATGAATTGCTCAACGACGGTACAGGTCTTCTCGGTAAAATCTACGGTGAAGCTTTGCTTGACCGTGCAAAACGAGATGCTTTTGATGTCGCAGGTGTAAAATATGTTATTGTCAAGATAGGTCTTAACGATGTTCTGCATCCTATGCTTGACAGTAACGAAGGCAAAATGCCTCTTATGCAGCCTTCACAGGTTATCAAAGGATACCGTGAGCTTGCTCAACAGGCATACGGAAAAGGTATAAAATTGTATCTGTGTACAAGAACTCCGTATAAGGGCTATGAACGTGCATTCCTGGGATCAAAGGATCTTACATGGACACAGCAGGGTGAAAACACACTTCTTGAAATAAACAGCTGGGTAAGAAACAGTGCTACCTCATTCAATTATGCAGGGTATATTGACCTTGATGCTCTTCGTGACCCGAGTGATAAGGCAAAACTCCGCGGTCATATGACTCCCGACGGCGCTCATCTCACAAAACACGGTCAGATTGCATTAACAGACCTTATTCCCGAAGCTGCTTACGGTGTTAACAGAGAGCTTAAAAATTATGCAGATATAGTAAATATCAATCCTTATGCAGCGCCCGCTGTTCCTGAAACAACAACAAAAGCACCGGCAAATAACAACAATAACAATAATAGCAACAACAATAACAATAATAATAACAATAACAGCGAAACAACTACAAAAAATCCCGGCGGTTCAACTAATGTTATCACACCACCTGAAACCACAACAAATCTGGCACCCGGTATTGTTGCAACACCCGAAACAACAACATTGTCAAACGCAAATCAGATTTTCCTTGACGATCCCAATGGCGGAGACGGTAGTGTTGCAGGTAATGTGTCTGATCTTGGCTCAGGTGCAACAATGATGATGGCAATTTTTGCAGTTATTGCAACATTCGGTATGGCGATGATTGCTGTTTCAGCTTTCATGCTGTCCGGACTGAAATCAGCAGGCCCCGGCTCTCTTATCAAGGGCGGTAACGGCAGAGCAAAACAGAAAAGAAGAGTATAAACGGGACTGTCTCACAAAGCTAATACCAAAAGAAACAGAATAAACAAAAAGTGGATTGCATAGGTTTTAGGGCTTGCAATCCACTTTTTTAATATTATCTTATTCAGTATTGCAGAGTATCATCTGGATTTCGCAACCTGTTATGTTTCTGAGCTCCTCTTCTGCCCGGTTTTTTATTCCGACGGCATCATATAATGAATAATCATTGCTGAAATATGCGTTGAAGCTCAGTATTCTGTTTTCGGGACCGTAATCATGCATTATTATATTATTGACAGAATCAATTTCGGGAAAACGACTTGCCGTGATGTTGATTTTTTCAATCATTTCATCATCGGGAGTTGAGCCGAGCAGCATTTTTATCGTGTCCTTTGCCGATTTGCACCCTGCGTAAAGAATAAACAGCGAAACTGCAAGACCGCCCCATGCATCAATGTTGAGGGCCGTGAATTTTATTGCAATCACGGCAAATGCGGCAATGAGTGTTGCAATGCTGTCGCAAAGGCAGTCTGTGGCAGAGGCTTTAAGTGCGGCAGAAGAGATTAACTTTCCGTATTTTGAGTTGAAGTGCGCCATATAGAATTTTGTAAGCACGGAAATTATAAGAAGTGATACTGAAATAAGCGAAAAAGTGACAGGTTCAGGTGTAATAATTTTCATTACTGATGCCTTAGCCAACTGAAAACCTGCCGTTATCAGCACAATTGCAATTATAAATCCTGCGATATATTCAATTCTTCCCTTTCCCAAAGGGAATTTTTTTGTCTTTTTCTGTCCTGACAACAAAAAACTCAGCAGTGTTACCGCAGAGGATGCAGAATCCGTGAGATTATGTACTGCATCAACTGCCGCCGCAACAGACCCCGTAAATGCACTTGCCATGAGCTTTAAAAAGAACATCAACAGGTTGAGTACAATTCCGCAGACAGCACAGATAATTCCGTAAGCTTTTCTGACAGGCGGAAAATTGTAATTTTCACGGTCCTTTATGAAAATTTTTGAAATTATTTCAATCATTTACCAATCACCACTGTAATAGTACTTGCTTTTTTTGAGATAAAAAGGTACAATAACATCAAATGAAAAAAGTGAGGATGATAAAATTGGCAATTACTCTTTATCCCCATAAAACAAGAGTTATAACATTCTATTCACATGATGACAAATGTGTTCCGTCATGTCTTGATGAAAAGGCAGGGAACATTATTGATTTTACACCGAAATTCCCGTTGCCTTTTGCAAAAAAAGACATCACAGCAGTAAAAAATTACGGCGATGTTTACTGGCTCGCAAGTGACAAGGGCCTTGCACGTTACTGCGAAAGCGAAGCAGAATATTATGACAAGGTTATGTATTTCTCAGCAGACAGAGACATGAAAGATAATAAGATTCTTGCTCTCTGCGGCAGTGAAGATGAAATCTGGGTAAAGACAGAAAACTGCGTTTCACATATCGAGCTCAGAATGATGTCTATGGAAGAAAAAGCAGATATGCTTCTTGACGAAACTCTTTCAATCGTTGAAAGACTCGGTATGGTCAGCCAGAGGAGACTTGACGAAGGCTGGAACAAGGCTTCTGCACAGCCTTCTGCCTGCTCAGATAATGACGGTGGTTTCACAGCGATGTACTGCCTCGGTCTTATCTTCAAGTATGCTGTTCTCAAAAGAGAAAAGGGAGCAGACCACGAAGAAACAAAGAAAATCAGAGAACACGCTGTCCGTTCACTTGAGGCCTGTCTTCTTCTTATGTTTATTTCAGGCAGAGGCAACGGCTTCGTTGCAAGAACATATGTCACAACAGCAGACCCCACTCCCGATGACGGTCTTTTCTTCAGAAAGCAGAACGGCGTTGCAACAGTTGTTGAAACAACATGTGCAAAGGAAAGAGGCTATGTGGGAATGACCTGTGATGCATCTGCACCCATTTCCGAAAGACTTGCAAAACTTTACAGAAATGCGGGCTTTACAGATGATGATATCATCTACAAGGGTGACACAAGCAGTGACGAAACAACACTTCACCTTATCTGCTATTACTTTGCACACGAAATTCTCGGTGCAGAAGATGAGGAACTTGACAATCTCATCAAGACAGCTATAAAGAACTTCATGGCTCATGTTATTGAAAATGGCTATGAGCTTCACGATTTCCACGGCGGTCCTACAAGCTGGGCAAAGTGGAGCAAGAGCTATTTCACAGGCGGTATCGGCTGGTGCGATGCACCCCTTAACGCAAACGAAATGCTTATGTATCTCAAGCTCGCACAGAAAGTCTGCGGTGAGAACGAACTCTGGGAAAGCGAATACAAGAGACTCATTGCAGAGGGTTATGCAGACCTCGGACCTCTTCACTACGACAGAGCATTTGCATCAAGTATCCCCTCAGGCTGCGATGTTGACGAAGACATCATGTACGGCGACCATATGCTTTCAAATATTTCATTTTTCGGTCTTTCTCTCTTTGAGAATGATCCTGAACTCCGTGAGCTCTATCATAAGAGCTGGCTCAACTGGAGAGACACTTCCGTTGCCCGTGAACATCATCCCATTTATGATGTTCCATATATGATTGCACATCCCGAATGTCCCGTCAATGAAGAGAAAATCAAGATGTGGTTCTACAGAAACAACAGCAGTATGCTCGCTTCATCAGTTAATCTCTATGAACGCCGTGATGTTGCCGCAAAGGAATTCTTCGCAGGCTACAAGCAGACATCATATCTTCTTCCTCAGGATGAAAGAGCAATTTCAAAATATGACCGTGACTCACTTCACTATATAGATGAAGAATCAGGCGGTAAATTTGTTGTTGAAACCTGCAAGGCATTCACAACACCTTACTGGATGGGCAGATATTTCGGCATAATCGAAGAGGGAGGTAACAAATAATGCTTCAGAATCTTATTATAATCCCCGAAAGTCTTAATGAACTTTCAGATGAGTGTTTCGCAAGATATATGCTTTACTCACAGGCTGATGCGGTAAAGGCAGGCAAGGATGCTTACCTCGCAGCATTCGCATCATCATACAATGCAGAGCTTCCCCGACTTCTCAGAGCCGGCAGAGTGAAGATATGTGTATTTTCTCCCGAAACACAGGGTATTCCCGAGGGTGCATTCTATATGCAGAGCGACAAGCTCGTTGACAGAATTCTCGGTTACAAGCCTGCAATGGGCGAAGAGCTCGGTGACCTTGAAGATATGATGGGCAAACTCAGCGAATCACTTACCGATTTCCCCGTTATAAAGCCCGAAAACGAAAAAGTTTCCCTCATCAGAGAAGAAGAAAATGTTCTTCTTGATGCTGAAAAATATGACACGGCAGCTGCAATTCTCTGCGGCAGAACTGCAAATACCGAAGTTTTCAAGGACGAATGGCTGAAACTTATCTCTGACGGTGTTGTAAGTGACGATGTGAAGAAAATTCTTGACGATGCAAAAGCAGCACTCGGCAAGGATGTGAACGACCTTTTCCGTTTCGGCAGTGACAACATTAAACTGACTGCATTCAAGATGTGCGATGACGGCTCAGGTGATGTTGTTCTCAGAATCAACGAAACAAAGGGACTTAACGAAGTGCATTCATTCGTTATGAGTGATATTTTCGAAATGGGCTTCCGTTTTGACATCGACGCATACGAAATAAAGACATTCAGAGTAAATCCCGAAGGAATGGTCAGAGAAACCAACTTTGCAGAGGGAATTATTCCGTTTAATCATTTTGAGTGGTAAAAAGGAGCTGAGCATTATGTCAGAAAAACTTAAATATGCTATCATCGGTATAGGTAACATGGGTTCATCCCACATAAAAATGTACACAGATGGGAAAATCAAGGAAATGGAGCTTGTTGCAGTTTGCGACATCAAGCAGGACAGACTCGACTTTGCACTTGAACAGGTTCCCGAGGTAAAGACATTCACAAGCACAGACGAACTTCTTGACAGTGGTCTTGTTGATGCAATTATCATCGCAACTCCCCATTATCTTCATCCTGTTCTCTCAAAACAGGCTCTTGAAAAGGGTATCAATGTTCTTTGCGAAAAGCCTGCAGGTGTTTTTACAAAGGATGTGCGTGAACTTAACGAATATGTAAAAACTCAGGATAAGACTTTTGCTCTCATGTACAATCAGAGAACAAACCATATTTACCGCAAGGCTAAAGAGCTTGTTGAAAGCGGTGTTTACGGCGAAATCAGAAGAACAAACTGGATCATCACCGACTGGTACAGAACTCAGGGTTATTATAACTCAGGTGGATGGAGAGCAACATGGGACGGCGAAGGCGGCGGTGTTCTTATGAATCAGGCACCTCACAACCTTGACCTCTGGCAGTGGATCTGTGGTATGCCTTCAAAAATCACAGCATTCTGTCACAACGGCAAGTGGCACGACATCGAAGTTGAAGACGATGTAACAATCTATGCCGAATATCCCAACGGTGCAACAGGTGTGTTTATCACAACAACAGGCGACTGCCCCGGTGATAACAGACTTGAAATCACTCTCGATAAGGCAAGAATTATCTGTACGGGAAATGAAATCGAAGTAGTTGAACTTACAGAAAAGATTTCAGAATATACATACGCAGCAGAAGACGGCTTCAGAAAGCTTGAAAGTAAGAAAATTGAAGTCGAAACAGACGGCATGAACGAACAGCACTCGGGTGTAACAAATGCCTTTGCTGCTCACATTCTTCACGGCACACCCCTTGTCGCAGAGGGTATCGAAGGCATCAACGGTCTTACAATCTGTAATGCAGCTTACCTTTCATCATGGCTGGGCAATGTTCCCGTGACACTTCCTCTTGACGAAGACCTCTATCTTGCAGAACTTAACAAGAGAAGATCAACTTCAAAGGCTAAAAAGGATGTCAAGGAATCAGTTGCAGCTGATATGTCATCCACATTCGGTTCATAATCCGGAATTAACTTTATGCAGTCACTTTTGTGGCTGCATTTTTTCTTTTTTATATTTTTATGCAATATCAATAAAATATATGGAATAAAATTGCAATATTGGTTCGTATATTTAACTTGCAAAATGAATTAAAATAGTATAGAATATAACATTATATATTTGGATAACAATATCCCGTTTGGAGGAAAATATGAATTATACACTTACAAAGGCAAAAGCCAAAGAGCTTATTGAGAATAAGCTTTCTCACTTCTTCGGTGTTACTACCGAAAATGCATCATACGAGCAGTATTACCGTGCTGTTGCGATGATTCTCAGCGAAATGATGGGTGAGGGCAGAGCCGACTTCACAAAGAGAGCTGATAAGGCAGGCACAAAGAGAGTTTATTATCTCTCAATGGAATTCCTTATGGGTAAATCACTCCGTAACAATCTTTATAACCTTAATCTTCAGAAGACATTCACTTCTGCACTCAAGGATTTCGGCGTAAACATAGAAAAGCTTTATGATTGCGAGCCTGATGCAGGCTTGGGCAACGGCGGTCTCGGAAGACTTGCTGCCTGCTATCTTGACGGTCTTGCAACTCAGGAATATCCCGCAAGAGGTTACTCAATTCTTTATGAATACGGCATTTTCAAGCAGAAGCTTATTGACGGCTGGCAGACAGAGCTTCCCGACAACTGGCTTCCCGGCGGTGACGTATGGCTCATGCCCAGAGAAGAAAGTGCAGTTGAAATCTGCTTTGAAGGCAGAGTTGAAGAAATCTGGGAAGACCACTATCATCATGTTGAACTCAAGGATTATACATCAATTCAGGCTGTTCCTTTCGATATGTTTGTTGCAGGTAAAGACGGCAAGGGTATCAGCGTACTTCGTCTGTGGACTGCAAAAGCTCCCGGTCTTGATATGACTCTGTTCAATCAGGGCGATTATATGAAGGCTATGGAAAGAAATGCCATGGCAGAGGTTATCAGCAAGATTCTTTATCCTGCAGACAATCATCCCGAAGGCAAGAGCCTTCGTCTCCGTCAGCAGTATTTCCTTGTTTCTGCATCAATTCAGGATATTATCCACCATCATCTCCGTCAGTACGGCACACTTGATAACCTTGCAGAAAAGGTTGCTATCCATGTCAATGACACACATCCCACACTTGCTATCCCTGAGCTTATGAGAATCATGCTCGACGAATGCGGTTACGGTTGGGACGATGCATGGAACATTGTCACAAAGACAGTTGCTTACACAAACCATACTGTTATGAAAGAAGCTCTCGAATGCTGGAGTGTAGACCTTATGAAGCGTCTTATCCCCAGAGTTTTTGAGATCATGAGAGAAATCGACAATCGTTTCAGAAGCTATGTCTGGAACGCAACATATGATGCAGATTATGTTGAAAGAACTGCAATCATTTCAAACGGTGTAGTCAGAATGGCAAACCTTTGCGTTGCAGGTTGTCACAGTGTAAACGGTGTTTCTGCGCTTCATTCACAGATTCTCAAGGACACTGTTTTCAACGATTTCTACAGACTCACTCCCGATAAATTCAAGAATGTCACAAACGGTATTGCTCACAGACGTTGGCTCTGTCAGGCAAACCCCGGTCTTACAGAATACCTCACAAAGCTTATTGGTGACGACTTTATTCTTGATGGCTCTGCACTTGAAAAGCTCAGAGCTTATGCAGAGGATGAAACTGTTCTCGCAGACCTTGAAAAAATCAAGAGAGCAAACAAAAAGAGATTTGCCGACCATATCAAGAAGGTGCAGGGTATTGAAATTGACCCTGATTCAATCTTTGACGTTCAGGTCAAGCGTCTTCACGAGTATAAGAGACAGCATCTCAATGCGTTCAATATTCTTGCAAAATACCTTGAAATCAAGGAAAATCCCAAGGGTAATTATGTTCCTCACACATATATTTTCGGTGCAAAAGCAGCTCCCGGCTACTTTGTTGCAAAGAAAATCATCAGCTTTATCATAGCTCTTGCAGATATGATAAACAATGACCCCGATGTAAACAAGTTCATGAAAGTTGTTTATGTTGAGGACTACAATGTTACCATGGCTGAAATGCTCATGCCCGCAGCAGATATTTCAGAGCAGATTTCTCTTGCAGGAACAGAAGCTTCAGGTACAGGTAACATGAAGCTTATGATAAACGGTGCCGTAACACTCGGTACAATGGACGGTGCAAACGTAGAAATTTACGAATCTGTCGGTGATGACAATATCATCATCTTCGGTATGAGTACACCCGAAGTTGAACAGCTTAAAAAGGCAGGTTACAACCCCACAAATTATTATCATAACAATCAGGAAATTCACAGAGCGATTGATTTTGTCAACAATCAGGGCATTAACGGAAAGTATTTTCCCGAAGTTGCGGCAACAATCATTCACCATGATCCTTATATGGTTCTTGCTGATTTTGCTGATTACAGAAATGCTCAGAAGAAGGCAGAAGCTCTCTTCCTTGACAGAAAAAAATGGAATCAGATGTCACTTATGAACATCGCAGGTGCAGGTATTTTTGCAGCTGACCGTTCAATCAACGACTATGCAAGAAATATCTGGCACACATCATCAGCTAAAGGTAAAAAGTAATTTATGTTTTTCGTTCCGTTCAATTCAAGAGATATAAGGCATAAATCAATATTCGGAAGTACAGCCGCAGGGGAATCCCTGTGGCTTTCCGTCTGTATGCCGAGAGAAATGATGTGCAGTGCCGTGTATCTCGTTGTCGGACCTGACGGAGCAGAAAAACAATACATAAAGCTTGACTGGAAATCTACTGACAATGTGACTGAGTGGTGGAGCAAGGAATACACATTCAATGAACCGGGACTTTATTTTTATCATTTTGAATATGATACAGCATTCGGCAGAGGCAGAATTTTTCTTCACTCAAACGGACAAGGGCAGTTCTGCGATAACGGAAATGAATGGCAGCAGACGGTGTATTCTCCCGATTTCAGAACACCTGATGATTTTCCCGGCGGTGTGATGTATCAGATTTTTCCTGACAGATTTTTTGCGTCGGGCACTCCTAAAAAGAATGTGCCCCATGACAGAGTGATGCACAAAAGTTTTTCTGAAGAACCCGAATGGCAGGAAAATAAAAAATTCAGACGCTGGAATGTGGATTTTTACGGCGGTGACCTTAAAGGTATAGAAATGAAACTGCCGTATCTCAAGGATTTGGGCGTTACCTGTATTTATCTCAATCCGATTTTTGAAGCACATTCAAATCACCGTTATGATACAGCCGATTATCTTAAAATTGACCCGTTGCTGGGTGATTATTATGATTTTGTTTCACTCTGCAAAGAGGCTGAAAAGTACGATATGAAAATTCTTCTTGACGGTGTTTTCAGCCATACGGGTGCAGACAGTATTTACTTCAATATATACAATCGGTATAAAAATGAGGGCGCATATAACTCTCAGAGTTCACCTTATTACAGCTGGTATAATTTCAAACAATGGAATAACGATTACGATTCATGGTGGGGAATAAAAACACTCCCAGAAACAAATGAAGAAGATGAAAGTTTCTGTGAATTTATCGCAGGCAAAGACGGTGTAGTTGAAAAATGGCTGAAAGCCGGGGCTTACGGCTTCCGTCTTGATGTGGCAGACGAACTGCCCGACAGCTTTATTGTGAAACTCCGTGATGCTGTCAAACGCACAAAACCCGGTGGTCTTCTTCTGGGCGAAGTGTGGGAAGATGCAAGCAATAAGATAAGTCATGGCGGCAGAAGAAAATATTTTGAGGGGCAGGAGCTTGACTCCGTTATGAATTACCCTTTCCGCACTGCGATAATTGATTTTATGAAAATAGCAGATGCAGAGCAGTTTATGGACAGAGTTCTCACTATTTGCGAAAATTACCCGCCTCAGGTGCTTTGCTGTCTTATGAATCACCTGGGAACTCACGATACTGAAAGGATTTTCAGTGTTCTCGGCGGTCTTGACGGTGAAAACATCGGCAGAGAAAAACAGCACAATCTTTCTCTTACTGAAAAACAGAGAGAGAAGGCAGAAAAACTGCTCAGACAAGCCGTTGTGCTTCAGTATACACTTCCCGGTGTGCCGTCACTTTATTACGGTGATGAAATGCTTACAGAGGGACTTAAAGACCCCTTTAACAGAACATTTTTTCCCTGGGATAAGAAAAAAAGTCAGTTGTGGTATGACCTGCAATTCCTGGGCAATGTCAGAAAAAAATATGACTGTCTTAAAAAAGGGAAGTTCTATGCGGTTTCATCTGCAATGGGCTGTGTTGCCTATGCGAGAGTCAGCGAAAAGGACAGCCTGCTCGTGATAGCTAATAACAATCCCCATGCGATAACATATTATCTGCCCGATGACTGGCACGGTGCAAGATGTATCACAGGGCAGAATATGACATATTGTTCTGTGGATATCGATGCTAATTCGGCGGTTATAATTGAAAGATAAACAATAATTTATCTGAGAGTGAGGAGTTAGAAGTTGGGAGTTAGGAGTGTCGGAAGTGCTGCGCACTTGTTCCGCTATCGCTCTATTAGTGAAAAAGAAATTTTTGCGATATACCGCCATTTGCAAACAAACTG
>JAFXLD010000095.1 GCA_017531385.1 Clostridia bacterium | reverse complement strand
ATTTTAATTGCAATATCTCATACTCATATTGCTTTATGTGTCTGTATTCTCTGGGCATAAAAAATCCTCCTGTGGTAGTTGTTTTAATTCTACCATAGGAGGTCTCTTTTTTCTATTGTCCGTTTTTACTGGACTTGTGCATATTACTTTGCAATCCGTTTTTTGTTTCTTAAAAAGAAAGTATTTTATTAAAAAGCAAACTCAATAAGCTTTACGAAAACTTTGAATATAAGACCAGGTGTTTCAAAAATACCGTTTGTGCCGTAATTGTCATAAAGCCAGAGGCTTAAGTTAGTAAATAATGTCTGGGGTTCTTCCTCAATATTGGGTTCTCTCACACCGATCTTTACAAGGATACCTACAAGTCTGTCTTCTACTTCCTTCTGCTGACCGTCATAACAAGCTGTGCTGTTTACAAATGCTTCTGCCTCAGCAAGTGCTGCTTCAAGTTCTGCCGCATCTTCTGCACTCAGAACTGAAGTGTCAACAGCCTTTGCCTCGGGAATATAAGTGTTTACAAGTGCACGGGGGTCTCTTTTTGCATTGAACTGAGGATAATCGGGTGTTGAGTAAACATCCTTTATATCGTCTGTTGCAAGCAGTCTTGTTGCAAGTGAAATGATAGCATCATTTCTTGCTGTCTGCTCATGGCCCTGTGCGTCAAAATAGAAAGTATGGTCAGGCAGAAGACCTGTTGACGCATCAACAACATTGTCGGGTGAAATGTGGTTATGTGTGGGGTCAGCACAGTTTTCGCCTGTGTTTGCCTGAATATAATCTTCGCCGAGTGTTTCACCGACGAGTGCACTGTGCACACCCATTGCTGTTGATGAAAGATGGATAACACCGTCAGCATTATCGTTGTTCCATGAGTTACCTATAAGATACAAAGGAACATCGTAATCTACAATATTGAAAACTTCTACACCCTTGTCAACAAGAGTCTGAATGTTCTTGTGAGAATCAAGCTGTGCCTGATAGTACATATCTGTCTGACGCTTTATTTTGGGTTTTGAGCCGAGGAGAGCTTCAGATGCTTCAGAATAAAACTCTTTCGGGCAAAGTCCCCAGAGACTTGTTACGTTTGCCGCAACATCTTCAACAAGGCAGTCCGCAACATTTCTGAGTACGGATGCAAGCACCTCATCAGGAAGGATTCTTGCAATAACTTCAATCATTCTTGCTTCTTCTTCATCCATAAGTGCTTCAAGAAAACCGTTATAGAGGAAGTCTGTGTCGAAAAATGTGAAATTCTTTGTATAAAGGTCGCCTACGATTGATGAACCGTTGAGTGCGGGAACGATATAAACAACTTTTTCAAGATCGTCCATAACCTGAGGATAGTATTCAAGCAGACCGTTTGCAATTGAACCACCCATGCTTATGGGTACGATGTTTACCTTGTCGTGACCTGTTTCAGCCTTGACCATCTGAATATAGTCATAAAGTTCTGCTACAGTGTCATAGTTGTTTCCGAATGAATTGTATGCGAAGTAGTAAAGATGATCTTCGCCTGCCATTTCAGCAAAATTCTGAAGAGGAATATTGTTGTAAATCTGTTGCTTTTCATATTCGGAACATTCTGCAACGGAATAAAGGTATTTTTCAACTTCGATATTACCTGTATTCTTGCCGTTTTCATCACACATATTTACTGCAAATGCATCACGGACCACAGCACACAGAGCCTTTGAAAGACCTATGTCTTTCTGTGAAAAAAGTGTCATGAGTACAGGGAAAAGCACCTTGGGAACGATTGCACCCACATCCAGTACAGCAGGGAAGCAACTGATTCTGTTGCCGTTGTCATCCAAAAGATAATCCCCGTTTTTGTCGAGTGCCCATACATTTGACTGTCCTATACCGGGAACAACAATTGCAGGACATGTGTCACAGTTCCCGTCGCATTCTGTTTTTGTTTCTGCAAAAGCACATATTGAAAACATGCTGAATGCAATCACAACCGCAAGAATACATGAAATTAATTTTTTCATGGGTAAAACCACCTTTTCAGTTTCTGTTATATATTTTTTACCATAATTTTATTTATAATTCAAGTGTTTTTTCTGCAGTTTCTCTCAGACAGAAACCTGTAAGCACAACAGCATCGGAATTGTATCTGTCAATAAGTACTGCGAGTTTTTCTTTGTTGTCGGGTGTATTGTCTTCCCACACGGCAAGAATCGCATCAAGCACATCACAGCACATTGAGAATTTTCCGACCCATTTCTGCATCTCTGCAAAAAGCTCTACGGATGTGTCACTCACAGTGGCAAGACATTCACGCATTTTTACGATGTATTCTTTGAACTCGCATATTGCCTTTTCCTTTTCACCTGTTGCCATAAGAAAACTCAGATGCGACAGAATTTCACTCATAAGCTCTGAGCCGTAACGGGAAACACAGGACACGCAAAGATGGTCAGCAATATACTTAAAGATTTCAGCCTTGTCTCCGAGTATTTCCCTGTGAGCATTTTCAAGGGATTTTTCGCTGTCATACGCCGAAGGATTCCAGAGATAATCTGCAATTGTCATAAGCGGAATTTTGGAACATTCTGCATATTCCATAACATTTGCAATAATGCCTTCGCTGTGACGATACAGCTCTCTGTCCCTGCCTTTTACAGGCCCCAGATGCATTTCCTGAAACATTTCAGCATCGTTTACGGGGTAGTTGTCCCAGTAAAGAGGCATGTGACCTGTTGCCCTTTCAAAATCATCTGCTTCACGGCAGGTGAGGAATGATGAACATATCTGTCTGCCCGTCCAGAATATCTTTATTTCAGAAGGCAATCCTTTGCCGAATCTGCTTATATAATAATCATTACATTCACCACAATACTGTGTTGGGCAAACGGTGAGAGTTATATCGGAATCGATATTTTTCAGAGTGCTGAAAGCTTTATTAATAAGTGCGATATGTGCATCGACAACGCTGTCATAAGCTTCGGAATCTTCCGTATACTGAAAATCAGAGGGAATATCATCAAGAAGCAGACCGAAATTTCTGACACCTACGGAATACACATTCATATATTTTGCAATAAGTACGTCAAAATCGGCGTCACTTGTATATTTATATGTGAGACCTGGACCTACACACCAGCAGACTTCCAGTTCATTTTCTGCCGCTGTATCAAAAAGGTTTTTCAGCTCTGAAAGTTCTTTTTCGGGGTAGGGTTCACGCCATTTTGCCCTGTGATATTCGTCATCTTTGGGTGCATAGTAAAAACAGTTCATGCCGTTTGCTGCCATAAGGCGCATAACGGAAAGACGTTTTTCCTGTTTCCATGTGTGACCGTAAAAACCTTCGATATAGCCTCTTCGAGAAAACAAAGGATAATCTTCCAGTGTTCCTGTTCTGAGTTCATTTTTTCTGATAAGCTTTGCAAGTGTATGAACGGCACGGAAAACACCTCTTCGGCATGATGCTTCAATGAGGATTCCGTCATCAGATACGGTTATGAAATATTTTTCATCGCTGAGCCTTGCAAGCTCTTCGATATATGTTGTTTTTCTGCTGTCACATACGATTATACGGGCAGGGAAGTCGCCCGTACAGGAAATTCCGTAGTCTGAAAGTATTTTTTCTGCCGTGTATTTATATTCACCATCAATATTTACTGCTGATATGTGAACAGGTGAGCCCGAGAGATTATTTTTCTGAGGTACAGGATAAATCACAGATGTTTTATCTCCTTTTTGTATTTTTCCACGAATCTGTTGTTTATTTCGTCTCCACCGTCTATATTTGAACTTGCGAAATGGTCGGGATGAAAACCTTGCTTTGCACATATATGGACAGCTTCGGCAACAACTGCATTGAGTATAAGTGCACCGCATACAGTTGATGTGGGACAGATTCTGCCTTCGATATTTTCAATTTCTATGCAGGCATCACCCACGCATCCTCCATTATCAAGCACAATATCGGCAATTTCGCAAAGTCGCTTGCCGCTTTTGTGCCGTGATGCACCCGCAAAAGTATGTTCAAGATTCGTAAGTGCAATAACATTAAGCCCTTTTTCTTTGCAAAGCAAAGCCATATTCACAACAACACCGTTTCTGCCCGAGTTTGAAATAATAACAATGGTGTCGTTTTCTTTCATCGAATAGTCGGTGAATATTTTTTTTGCCATGCCTTCTTCACGCTCTGCAACTGTGCTTCCTGAAGCTGAAATATGAAGCATCAGTGAGTCTATAAGCACGGGGTGAATATTCACAAGACCGCCTGCCCTGTAAAAAAGTTCTTCTGCAAGCATGTGGGAATGCCCCGTACCGAAAAGAAAAATCCGACGGTCGTTTATAAGCGTGTCAGCAAAGATTTCGGCTGTTTTTATTATACTGCCGTTTTCGTCTTTTTCGATTTTTTCAATTATTGTTTTAACATTTTCTATGTATTCAAGATATTTTTTCATCACAGATTCCTCGCAAGTAAAGCTGCAGTTTCTTCGGGCGGTGTTTCAATGAGTTTTATTGTAAGTCCGGGGTGTCCGTGGCTTACAAGTTCACAGAATTTTTCCCTGAAAATTTTATTGTTCTGAAAAACCCCGCCGTAAAGACCGAGAATATCGCAATTTTTCACCTTCTGCAGAAGATAGTGTACAGGTGCATCAAAAAACAGTGCTTCATGTCCCATAATTCCGACTGCAAGTTCATCACCTTCATCGGCAAGTTTTCCTACAACCGAAGCAAAACGGGCAAGCTTGTCTTTTGTCATGTCAGGAGAATAGATAATGTCTATGGCTTTTCTGAAATCAGTGACGCCGAAAAACTCATTTGCTGCTTCAAGTATTGCTCCGTCTTCACCTCTGTCGATGAGAGTACAGCAGCTTTTCAGAGCTGTCACTGCAATTGAATATGCAGAGCCTTCATCACCTAAGATATGTCCCCAACCGCCTGTGACATAAATATTTCCATACTCATCTTCACCTGCTGCGATTGACCCGGTACCACATATGGCAACGCAGGGGCATTTTGCATCCTTTACGGATTTCAGTGCAATATAAACATCGCTGTGCATCTTGATTTTTTTTGCGTTCAGAATTCCGCCGCACAGTTTTGCTGTAAGCTCCTCATCAGCCTCATCGTCCAATGCGGAGCAACCGATAAATGCGCTTTCATACTCATTGATACCCAGTGCTGCGTCTATTTCAACGATTATGGTTTCGAGATTAAATCTGGCAGAATCCATTCCTACGGAATAGAAGTTTATGCTTTTGCCTACTTGTTTTAAAAGGATATTGCCGTTTTCATCCGATACGGCAGCAGTAGTTTTCGTACCACCACCGTCTATACCAAGGTAATATTTCATAATTCTGTCTGCACTTTCTGTTATTTTACTGAAGAAATGAGATCATCCATTGCATCAAGAAGGGTAGCTGCTGTTTTTGGGCCTGTTGAGTTGGTTTCCTCGTAGTGGTTTCTGTCAAACCTGTCATTACCTGCATTGATATAGGGCAGACGCTCATTAAGAAAGAAATCATTTTCGGGAATTATGTAACCGAGCTCGTCGTTACACAAACCTGCAACAAATTTGTGTTTTGCATTTCCCTGATCTTTAAGTATTTTATATTCAGCCTTTGTTCCGTTGGCAGAATTTTCTTCCGTCAGAAATTCACCCGTAAAAAGTTCGGGAAAAAGCTCACCGGGTATAAGGAACATGCCTATATCCGCATTGCCCAGCTCAAGATAACCGATTTCGGTATATATGTAAGCCTCTCTGAGTTTTCTGTTGCGTGATATATCGTTATTGAGAACTTTGAGAAGCCTTGCCAGAATCAGCACATAATTGGATGCTTTTATGCTGACAGGTACGGATTTTATATTGATTATAGGAACGAGTTCGGTTTCTTCCTGCATGGAGTTCACCATTTCACCAAGCTGTTTGCCGAATTGCATGGTGTATTCTTCACAGTCAATTTCATTTCTGTATACCTTTTTGATTTCTTTTGCCGAAATCATGCCACCGATAGCACCGTTATAAAAAACCGCATCACAGTTTTCATTCTGAGCTTCGATTTCCTTTATCATATATGCAGGGAAATCAGCACTCACTTTTTTTGTTTCACTGCCCAGAAGTTCTGCGTGTGAAGCAAAATTGACCATACAGATTTGCTTTTTGCCGTCAAAGGATTCAAAACGGATTTTTGTAAGATTGCTGTCATATGTATCGGGTGTACGGCAATCAAACTGTAAATCCTCTGTCTTTCTGACTGCATAGAAAAGTCTGCCGTCTGCTCTGTTTTCATAAGCATCGATTATTGCCTGAGCCGTAAGGTCATGCAGATGCTCCATGAAATCATCATCTCTGCCGCTTTTATAGATTTTCTCACCCCACAACCCCTGAGTGTCTATGGCAGAGTGGGAATGGGTGGCGCAGATATTTATTGATTTAAGGTTCGGTATTCTGCCGCTTTTTATGACTTTTTTTCTTATTTTGTTGATATCTTTACGGCTTATGCCGACTGCATCGACAGCACACATGATAACACCGCCCGAGCCTGTATTATCATCAAGATAAACTGCTCTTGCATACATATCATCGAGCACACCGGTCGCGGGATTATTTGAATCGTAGCCTGCGATAAAATATTTACCCTCTGCTGCATCATCAGGTGTCAGAACCGCCTTTCCGAAACCGCAGGTGAAATATTCCCCTTTTTTATCGGTGAATTTTTCGTCTCCCGTGAGCATATATTTATTTGCTTTTTTTTCATCGGTAAAATAACTGCGGGGCATACACGAAATTATAAGCTCTGAAAGCTTTCCGATTGCATTGCTTATGATTCTGTCAGTGTTCATAGAGCATTACCTCCCATTAGAAATTATACACATTATTTTTATTTTTTCAATTATAATATTGTGAATTTTAATAAAAATATTGATTTTTATTAAATTATTTTATATCATATTGTTAATAATTATCCACGGAAGAGGAATACATAAATGATAAGTGTCAGAAAATACGAAAAAAAAGACTTTGACGGTGTCAGATTTGCATGTCTTAACAGTACAGGTGAAGAATATGATCCGATAGTCAGTGAATTTATACTGCGCACCTATTGCGATTACTATATTGAACACGAACCTGAAAATTGTTTTGTTCTTGATGATGACGGAAAAGCTGTGGGATATATAATCTGCACTGAAAATTATGACGATTACAAAGAAATTTTTGATAAAGAATATCTGCCTCTTATAAAACCTCTCGGTGAAGAAAGATATAAATGGGCTCTGGAATCAACTATTCTGCAGAATAAATATAAAGCAGACTATCCTGCCCATATGCATATTGATATTCTTCCCGCATATCATCGTCATGGCTTTGGAGGAAAACTCCTGACAGCACTGTTTGACCATCTTCGTGAAAAAGGCATAAAAGGTGTTATGCTTACGGCAGGTACAGAAAATCTGAATGCAGGCAGTTTTTATAAAAAGTACGGATTTGAACAACTTGAAATATATGACACTGATGTTGCATTCGGAATGAAACTTATATAGGATTTTCCTGAGTTTCAGGAAAACACTTGTTGCTGCTCAAACGGTGATACAGAGGCACTTGAATCTGCAGCCGGGGAACAGATGAATACGGAGCATAACTGAACATCGGATTGTTTGTTCGTCAAAAAAAACTGCCCTCATGCCTATGAGGGCAGTTTTTTAGTTGCGTTTTTCAGTACAAAGTGCAATCAGGTCTTCCACTCTCGCTGTAGCCAGACATTCAACCGTATCTGAAGCACCATAATAAATCTTCACTTCTCCGTCATCTTCAAGAATCATACCGCCCGGGAAAATTACATGCTGACGAAAACCTGATTGTGTTTCGTGGTAAGTTTCAGGTGCAATAAGAGGAAGCTTACTCATGCCCACGATTTTTGTCGGGTCGTTCAGGTCAAGAAGCATAATACCTGCGCAGTATCTTTTCTTCCATGCTGTTTCCCAACCGTTTTTTTCTCTGCTTTCATCTTTATCCACTGCATGAAAAATTGTAAGCCAGCCCTTATCGGTTTTAATCGGCGGTGCTGCAGGACCTATTTTATCGTTTGCATAAGGAACATCCTCAACCGCAAGTACAAGTTCGGTTTCTCCCCAGAATACAAGGTCGGGAGAAACTGAAAGCCAGAGGTCAAATCTGTCTTTACCGCCTCTTGAATAAACAGGAAACGGTCTTTCAAGACGGACATACCTGCCGCCTATTTTTTCAGGAAAGAGAACCATATTCCGATTGTCCGGTGCAGAAGCACTGATAATATTTATCTTTTCAAAATTATCATCAATTTCAGCAATACAACCCCTTATACCATGTCGCGTATCCATAGCCATACAAAGATAAGGCTTGTCATCTATAACAGTAATTCTCGGGTCATAAAGCCTTTTTATTTCATCATCGGGCAGAAGATTTTTGTTGTCAAAGATGGTTTTTTTTCTTACGGTCCAGTTGATGCCGTCGTCGCTTATGGCAAATCCGAGAGAGGTGTTGAAACGAACCTCAGGATAAGTTCTTTCCGTTGGACCGTAATCATTACGAAAAACCATAACATATTTCCCCTTATACTTTGCAACACCGGCATTGAAAATCAGCGATGCATCATAGGGAATATCATCCTTTGTAAGAACTGGCTTTTCAATTTTTCTGATACATTCTGCACTGTGGAGTTCAGGCTGTAAAATACTCATAATACCATCTCATTTCTAATGTATTTTTTTTCGAATCTTCCGCTGTATAACTTAATTATACATCCGTTTTGTTAAGTTTTTCTTAATAATTTTGACTTGATTTGTTCAGTATTCATTCAGTATATCAAATGCAAGCGTAATACTCCATCCGTAATCCCTGATTGACTGATATTTTACCCTGAAATCATAGGGTTCAAAAACTTCTCCTTTTCTGTTGAAACAGAAAGGCGGTATTTTATTTTCGCTGTCATAGAACTCATAGACCGTACCTGTACGGTTATACCATTCATTGATGACGATTAGCGTTTTCTCCTTGATTTTTCGGGACAAATCATTGTAGCCGTAATCATAAAGTCCCTTTGAAATCATATAGTTATAATTTATCCATACGGGACCTCTCCACATATCTGAGCCGAAAGTTCTGTCTTTTTTTGAAATGCTCGGTATCGGGAACTGAGTGCCGAAGTCATCGGGATTTTTAAGATAAGCAATGAGTTTTCTGCATTGTTCTTCATCGCATATACCTGCAAAAACCGGTAAAAACGAGGCAACAGATTTCACCTTGCTGAAACAGTTATCAGTTATATCAAAGTCATAATAAAAGCCGTCTTCTTCGCACCACAGAGTGTTGTTTATGTCGGCTTTTATTTTTTTGTACCAGAGTGAGAAAAAGTCAGAGTTTTCTTTGTCACCGAGTTCATCGGCGATCTTTTTCATAAATCGTGTCTCATTTGCCATATAGCTTGAAATGTCAACGGCAAAAAGGTCACTTTCCGTGTCAAATCTCGGTGAGTTGTCCATTCCCGATTCATCACAACGGTTGTTTTTTTCGGGATTAGTGTGCCATGAATACAGCTCCTTTTCTGTTTTTCTTCTGTTTTTATGGCACCAGAGAAGAAAGGCTTTGTTCTTTTCAAGAACGGTTTTAAGGAACTCTTTGTCACGGCTTTTTTCATAGACAATCCATGCACCCCAAGCGATAACAGGAGGCTGAGTTATATCTGATATATAATCAGGTCTTGCCATATGCGGAATAAATCCGTCTTCTTTCTGAACATCAAAGAGAGAAAGGATAAGACTTTGTGCAACAGCCGTGTCAAGGTGTCTGTGACCGATGGCGTGAAAAACTGAATCCCACAGCCACATATTTCTGTGAGGCAGACGGTCGGGTGTTGACCATACTCTTTTTATATTGCCTTCGGGAGAATATAACTGACTTCTCATCACGCTTATGCATTTTGCGTACAAAGCAGCGTATTTGTTATCAATCTTGTTCTCATAAGGCTTAATCTTTTTTGCTTTTAATTCTTCAAATTCAAGGTATATTCCTTTTTCGCAAAGGGAAATTACATCATCTTCACTTTTTCCGTAAGCAAAAGCGAATTTACCCTCTTTTTTCAGAAGTGCAGTATACTCACCGTCACGGGTGTTATGTATTTCTGTATCATCTTTTCTGATGGTTTCACATTCACAGCCGAGGTTGACGAAAACACCTGTTTCTGAGGCATATTCACCCACAACAAGATGCCTTTCTGCAAAAATTATACTGAAATTGCCTGCAAGCGTGTTAATATTAATCATATCCGATGTGACACAACTGAATTTGGGTGTAATATCTTTACTCATATCACCGAAGAAAAGTGTTCTGCGGCAATTTGTATGGAATATCACGCCGATTTTGTCACCCGAAAGAGTACCCGTGAAATCATCACTGAAAAGGGATTCACCGTCAAGGGCAGAGAATGCAAAAAGCTGTCCTTGTCCCCATTTTGTAGGTATCATTTATATTTCTCCTGCTTCAACTTCGAGTTTTGCCTTTGCTTCGGCTCTGATTTCTTCAAGTTCAGCCATGATTTTCTCCTTGCGCTTGCCTGTGAAGTTGTCAAACATCATAACAATGGCAGGTATAAGGTTACCTATGATTCCGGGAATTGCTACAAGCAGAAAAATGCCATGCAATGTTTCGGGAGTCTGAACAGCTTCAACAAGCTGTCCACCGATATTCTGTGCACTCTGATAACCGATAAGTGCAAGACCTCCGTTGACAAGCAACTCTTTCCAGAGTGCAGTAATTCTTGAAACCATAGTATTGAAAGCAAAAACCATACCCTCATTACGCTGTGCAATGCCGTATTTCTTGTAACTTTTCCATTCCATATAGTCTGTTGAGTCTGCAAGAAGAATCCGTTTTGCGGCAGATGCACCCGCATTGGGAAGTCCTCCGAGAGCAATAAGTATACCTGCAATCCAGAGGTTCTTGTAGCCGCAGATAAAGAGGAGAATATAGCAGATTGCCGTATGTAAATAACCGAGAACAACAATATCTCTTGATGAAAGTTTTTTGCCGATGAACGGAACGGAGAAAAGTCCGCCGTATGAAAGTGCAGAACTTGCAATTTCAACGTATGTTTTCATTCCGTAGTTATTAAGTGTCTGTTTATAGAAGAAAGGAAGAGAATTGTAGCAGACCTGTCTGATTGATTCAATACATGAACTGAGTGAAAGGAGAAGAAGAGGTCTGTTGAGAAGAATGAGTTTATAGTCAATTTTCACTTTTTTATTATCTTTCGGGGGAAGAACAAGATTTCTCTCTTTAAGTGTAAAACAAGGCACAAGCATTGAGAAAAGACCGAGTATGCCGAAAAACAGAGCAACGGAGAAGAATGCCCATTTTTCGGAATTGTAGTCGCCGTCCATCATATCAATGATAATGGGCACAACACCGCCGGGAAGCATTGATCCGAGAGTGGATGCCACCTGAGCTACGGTGTAGAAGTTTTTTCTTGACTTTGCATTGGGTGTCATTCTGACGGAAAGAGTTGAAAGTGCAACATCAAAGAATGTATCTGCAATGTTGAAAGTAAGGAAGAGTATAAAGCTCCATATGAAATTGAACATTATTGATGATGAAGGAACAACAAAGAGGAGAACCGATGCGAGTGTAAAGGGGATTGCTGAAGCCCTCATAAATGTTCTTGCGTTACCTTTTTTTGAACGGTTGCCGTCAAGCATTGCACCGATAATGGGAGCAATAAATATATTCACGAAAGTTGTTGCCGACTTCATTGAGACAACTTGTTTTGAGTCAAGTCCCATGTAGTCATACATGAACTGGTCGGTATATGTGCTGACCGAATCCTGTCCCATGCAGTTTCCGAATACGCCGGAAACGTATCCGACCTGTTCTTTTAAAGCAACATCAGGATTGTTTTTGAATTCATTGAATTTTTCTTTAAATTTTCCCATTTTAACTTCTCCTTAGATTTCAATCATTTTATTTATCGGTTCAGACTGCACACCGTAAGCGGTTTCAGCCTTTATGCTGACTTTATACTCGCCTTTTTGAAGAGTTCCGATGTGAGTTTTAAGTTTGTCTTCGGTTTTATAAAGATAATATGACTCAAGTGTTTTTCCTTTTGCAATTTCATTACCGTCTTTATCGTAAACAGATACTCTGTAAATAAAAACAGGCATACCGTCTGTGCTTTCGGCTTTCGGATATTCAACATAACCGTCTTTTAGCGTAATTTCTGCATTATCCAAGAAAACGGGAGGCTTGCTTCTGAGCCTTTGTTTTTCTTCGGTGTATTCTCTGTTGGTTTTATCGGCAGGATTTTTCAGAAAATACTCACAAAGAACTTCTTCTGCTTCACAATCAATACCGATAAGACGGAGATTGTTGTCTTTATCAATTTCAACAATCCAGAAAGTACCGCAGTCACTTCTGTTTTCGGGGTGGATTTTTCTTTCACCGTCAACGGTAAGCTCCGTGTATTTCAGCGAGCCCGTACCGATTGCCGTATATTCATTCTGCCACAGCGATCGGGGGTCATTTAAAGGATAATGCGAATGTCCCGAAAAATCAACCGCATTCGGATATTTTTTTAATATCGGAGTAAAAAAATCGTGTCCCCAGCCGTCAATTTCACCGCTTCCATAAACGGTGTATTTGACGTGTTCGTGATGCATCAGAAAAACAGGCTTGTCGGGTGTATTTTTTACAGCCTTGTCAAGCTCATTTATAAGCCATTTTTTCTGCATCGGGGTGTAGTATATCTCGGGTAATCTGCAGGTTGAAAGGCCGATAAAGTGATATCCGCCGATACAAATATGAAAATCCGTGGGCTGATTTGTAAGGGATTTATAATACGACAGAGATTTTTTACCCATACTTATCGAATCGTGTCCCTTTGCAACAACACAAAGAACTTCCGTACCTTTTTCGGTTGCATAGTCATAAATAAGTTTAAAAGCGTCGAACTCCTCTTTTCTGCCCTTGTCGGTGATGTCACCTGCAATAAGAAAAGCATCCAGATTTTTATAAAATTCATCTTTTTGTGAAAATGCAAAAGAGAGGTCAACTGCCTTTTTCAGTCTTCTGTATCCCGATGAACCGACACCCTCAATATGTGAGTCACTGCATACTGCAAAACGCATAACGGGTAAAAATTCATTTTTCATACTTTCACCCCATTACTGAAAACAGATACTCAGCGCAAAAAGCGTCTGCGCAGGAAAATATGTGTAGGTTACTGCGTGACGAAGAAACTTCGGCAGTTTCATTCCGCCCGATTTCAGTCCCAGCATAATATCTGATATAACAAAAAGGACTGCACCCGAAATTATACACAATCCCAAGGAAATAATTCCGTTTTTTATTGCAAGCACACCCTTTGCAACACCGCATGCAAAGGAAAACAGCAGCAACAAACCATAAATGAGAAGGGGGATTTCCATTTTGCCCAGATTGATTTTTACTTTTATTATGTAAATGACAGGAATGAACATAATCACCGTCAGAATAAGAACGGGGACTATATAATCAATTGCTTTAATTTCACCGACAAGAAGGAAAGTGACGCTGTAAACTATATGCCCGAGTGCGAAAAACAAAACTCCGACAGGGAAGTATTTATCTTCTTTGTAGCTCAGAAAAAAGTCACCGAGGACGCCGGAAACAAGTGCGCCGAGAATAAAAAATGAATATTGAGTCACAGAGTAAATCGCCGCAACAGAAATAACACCCGTGACAAGATACATAAATGCACACAGCATTTTTATTTTAAATCCGTACTTCGATGAAAGCCCGGTTTTCTGAGTTATCACGGGCATCAGCGAAGAAATCAAGGCGAAAATCAAAGGTAATATTTTCATAAAAAACACATCATTATTTATGGTTATATATTCTCTCGGCAGTATAAGTGCCGTCGTCTTTTATATTCAGAAGTGTGCAGCCCTGAATCCATTCATTTTCTGGTGCTTCGAATTTGGTTTCCATATTGTAAACACCGTAACCCGATGTCTGAATATAGGAGAAAAGCACATCTTCATACATAACACCGAAATCGTTTACATGGTCGTGACCGAAATAAACAGCCTGAGCGCTGCCTTTTTCAAGCATAGCGTCAACAAGACCTGAATCAAAGCCCGATTCGCAAACGCCTTCTCTTTTTTCTCCGTAAAGGAAGTCGCTTTCGGCATATTCCTTTTCTGCCTGATAAGGAGGAATATGTACAACTGTTACGGACTTGAATTTGCCGTACTCAGCTTCTGTGGCATCGTGCTTTGCCTTGTACCATTCCACTTGTGAAGTCTTTACACCGTCATAAACTTCGCCATCGTCTGTAACGCCGTACTCTGCTTTTGCTTCATCGGTCATATAACTTCCCGAATCCATAAAGAAAAATACCTCTTTAATTGAATCGTCATTGTTCAGAATAGTGATGGCATAGTTGCCATTGCCGTCAATGTCTTTTTTACCCTGACGCATAAGGCAATAATTGTAAGAAGAGAAAATTTCAACGTTTTCTTCTCTTGAAACAGCAAGGAAGCCTTTACCTTCATGGTTGCCGAGAACTGCAGCCCAGTAAACGCCGAGGCTTTCCATAAGCTCTGCAAATTCGGTTGTTCTCTTCTTGTTGAAGCCCGATGAAACATTGTCACCGCCGAAAATCACAAGATCAGGTTTTTGCTCAGTTATATTCTTCACTATGTATGAAACTGTCAGGTTGTCCTTTTCTTTTTTACCGTTAAGGTGTGTGTCGGTAAACATCAGAACCTTAAATTCACCGTCAACTGTCTTTTTAAGTGTAACGCTGTCTGTGTCCTCTGCAACAATTTCCACATCGTTATTCATTTTTGTGACTGTTGTGATGTCATAGGAAATGCCCTGAGTGCTTTTGAAAATCAAAAAACCGCCAAGACCGATTACTGCAACAAGCAGGACGGAAAGCAATATTTTTACACCTTTTTTCATACACACCAAATCCTTTATAATTACTCAATCATATAGTAACATCTAATTTATTATATTTCCTTAAATATTTTGACTGATTAAAGCAGTTTTCTTGACTTTTTTGATATCTGATGTTATTATCAGATCAGAACAACAAGGAGGTGTGTTATGGGGTTTATCAAATTTGATCCCGATGAAGAATTCTATTTTCACCACGGTATGAGCAAAAGAGTCAAGGAAACAGGCACTTCCTGGCCTCATTATCACGGATTGTTTGAAATATATTTTATGCTTGAGGGTAACTGTACCTATATAATTGACAACAAGGTTTACAATGTCCGGTCGGGTGATATCGTGATAATCCCTGACGGAATAATTCATCATACAAAATACGATGATATAGATCATTCGAGAATTCTTATCAATTGTTCCTATAAATATATTCCCGAATCGCTGATTTCAGGCAGATCTTTCGGAACATATCTTTACAGAAATCCTTTTGTGACCGATGAAGTAAGAAAAATTTTAGGGAGAATTGAAAATGAGTACAGACTGAGAGATGTACTTTCGGATGAGATTATTTCTTGTCATACACATTCTCTGTTTTATCTTCTTGCGAGGAATGCTGATTCCTGCCTGGCAGTAGATAACGGCAACAAAGTCATTGAACAGGCTGTGGCATATATAAGAGAAAAATTCGCATCGGATATAACACTTTCGGCTCTTGCAAAAAAGTTTTCCGTCAGTCCCGAACATTTTTCAAGAATGTTCAAAAAAGAGACGGGATTGGGCTTTTCAAAGTATCTTAATTCATTGAGATTGCAGTATGCCGAACAGCTTCTGAAAACTGCTGATGAAAAAAATATTACCCGGATTGCAGAAAAATGCGGTTTTGAGGACAGCAATTATTTCTCAAAAAAATTCAAAGAAGTGTACGGTGTTTCACCTAAAAAAGTGCAGAAGAAAGGAAACGGGTAGAAATGAGAAGAAATATTTTTTATATCAGCAAATTTTTAATTACTGACAATAAATATTATCCCGTTTACTCCTGGATGTGGAATGAAGTTCTGACTAAGGAAGAAATAAAAAGACAACTCGGCTCTATGTGATTCGATTAGCGGGAAGTTCACACACCAAAAAACACAATCCTCCTTGTAAACGGTATTGCCGGATACAAGGATGTGTAATTTTGGTTATTTTGTTTTTCCGAGAACAGACATTTCTGTCATTCTCAGTTTTGCGCAACCGTAGGGTGACAGGAATAATTCGAACCTGTTTTTTACAGGCTGATTTTCGTCAATCCTTTGTTAAAATACTCGCAAATCCGTCAGGATTTGCTGCGTTTTGTGCCTTGGCTTGCCAAAAATCCGCCTGCTGGAAAATTATCCTCCCGAACATTCGGAGTAAAAATTTTTACATATTAGCATTGTTGCCACGCTGATAGTCAAAGCACTTGATTGCTTTTGTATTTTGTGCTATAATAATAATTACCGTTTATATTCAGGAGACTGAAGTTTTATTATGAAAAATCACAGCAGTTTGTTAAAAATGATTCTTGCGGCATTGTTTCTTGCACTTGCCTATGTTCTGCCGTTTCTGACAGGACAGATTCCCGAAATCGGTGCAATGCTCTGCCCGTTACATATACCTGTTCTGCTTTGCGGATTTATCTGCGGCTGGCCCTGGGGACTTGTTTTGGGATTTGTTGCACCGTTGTTCCGTTCTATTACACTCGGTATGCCTGTGCTTTTTCCGACAGCTGTCTGTATGGCGTTTGAGCTTGCCGCTTACGGATTTGTTGCAGGACTGATGCACAGAAAACTTCCCCGTAAAAAGCCTTATATTTATTGTTCTTTGCTCACTGCAATGATTATCGGCAGATTGGTCTGGGGTGCCGCAATGTTCGTATGTATGGGTGTAAGTGGTGGCAGTTTTACCTTTGCAGCTTTTCTTGCAGGCGCAATTACCAACGCAATTCCGGGCATCATTGTTCAGATTGTTCTGATTCCGGTGCTTGTAATGATTCTTGATAATCCGAAAGTAATAAATCTGAGAGATTGAACAGGAGAGTGCTATGATCAGAAACACACGGGAGTTGCTGACCAAACATTATCAGAAATACCCCCGATTACAGATGCAACCCGAAGCCGTAACAGCTTTTATCGGCAAGGAAAATGATAACATCTGTTACGGAAGTGAAACGATTGTCGAACAGCTTGACGGAGGATATTGCAGTGTGATTTCAAATGAATTTATACCCTTTCTGCCACTTTTTGCGGAGCTTGATAAACGGCTTGCCGAAGGGCAGGTAAAGGTCGCAATTGAAGGCGGAAGCGGCAGCGGAAAAACAACCCTCGGCAGAATGCTTTCGGATATCTATGATTGCACGGTTTTTCATATGGATGATTTTTTTCTGCGTCCCGAGCAACGGACACCGGAACGTTTTGCCGAGCCCGGCGGAAATGTTGACAGAGAGCGTTTTTTGTCGGAAGTGTTACAGCCGCTAAGCATAGGTGAACCGTTCAGCTACCGTAAATTTGATTGTTCATCCATGAGTTTAGGTGAAAGTGTAACGGTCATGCCGAAAAAACTGATTGTTACCGAAGGTGCATACTCCATGCATCCCGAACTTGCATCGTATTATGATTTTTCTGTTTTTCTGGATATTTCTCCTGAACTGCAGAAAAAACGGATAACACAGAGGAATACTCCGTCCTTGGCAGAACGGTTTTTCAATGAATGGATACCCCTTGAAAGGGAATATTTTTCCGCAATGAATATAAAAGAACAATGTGACATGGTGATCAGTGTCAGATAAAAAAACAGAGCTGTCTTATTGCGACAGCTCTTTCTTGTTATGTGTTTCTTAATTTTTCGATTGCTGATTTTCTGTCATGTGCTTTGAAAATGTAACTGCCTGCCACAAGAACATCAGCACCGTTTTCGGTGGCTTCGGTGACGGTTTTGTCGTCAATTCCGCCGTCCACCTGTATTTTCAGGTCAATGTTTCGTTTGGTTGCTTCATCTCTTATTGCTCTGACTTTCGGCATGGTTTCTCTCATAAAAGACTGACCGCCGAAGCCCGGCTCAACTGTCATGACAAGCACCATGTAAAGTTCGTCCAGATATGGAAAAACAACATCGGCAGGAGTGGCGGGTTTTATTGAAATTGCAGGTTTACAGCCTGCTTCTTTTATTTTATCAATGGTTGCTTTCACATCTTTTGCCGCTTCGATGTGGAATGTGATGATATCTGCACCGGCTGAAGCAAAATCGTCAATATATCTTACAGGCTCTTCAATCATCAGATGAACGTCAAAGGGGAGTTTGGTTTTTCCTTTAAGGCACTTGATGACAGGTGCTCCGAGAGTGATATTCGGCACGAACATTCCGTCCATAACATCTATATGAACGAGGTCTGCACCTGCATTTTCTATGGATTTAACTTCTTCGGCAAGACGTGAAAAATCACTTGCGAGAATTGATGGAGAAATGAGCATATTTCTGTATCCTTTCGTGTTGAAAAGCTGTTTATTTAAAGAGTTTTGTAAAAAATTCAATGATGGGTGAGAAGAAGTCTGATAATTTTCTAAAGAATTCTTCAACTACGGATTTTACGGTTTCTTTCTTTTCCCACTGTGCATAAAGAGTGATGTTTTCAGTAACAGTCAACTCGTTGCCTGCAACATAAATGTCGCCCGTTCCTTCGGGATTTGTTGACCAGCATACAAACATTCTGCTTGTTGATGTCGATGCGGGAGCTGAAAGAACAGTTGCCGTGTCACCTGATTTGTAAACGGTCCTGTCGTGAACAAGTGCTTTGCCGTATTTGCCGATATCGTATTTTACAAAATAAGTGTCATCGTCAAATACATTCTGAAGGAAAGGATGTCTTATATTGACAAAATTTTTGATAACATCAACCTGTCTGTCATGATGCGCGGTTATTTCCGCTGTATCCGTTGTGCCGTAGGTATTCCATCTTATTGAATTCATTACAACAGAAGACCGGACTTCATTTTTGAACAGCTCAATGTTTTCGTAGAAAAACGGATAGTATGATTCAAAATCATCTTTCCAGAGCTGTTCTACCTTTTCCTGGAAATCATCGTGAGTGAAAGCCTGTGCAAGCAGAGCTTTTTTGTTTTCCGCATGGTTACCGATGAAGCAGGTCTGCACATAAAGCAGATTCGGATCGCCTACATTGGGCACATGGTTGATAAGGTCGTTGGGCTGAACATGACCGAGAGTCAGGTCAAAGTCCCACAAAGGACCTGCAGTAAGCTTGTCGTCAACATCTTTCCACAGATAGAAACTGGAGCTGCAACCGTCAAAGTTTGATGTGAACTCATATATGATATACATTCTTGCAAGGGAATCCACATCAATATAATCTGAATAATGCTTGCCCTTTGAGTTGTAGCCTGTTGCAGAATAGAGAGCATCTTCAAAATCCTGATAGTATGAGCTGATATATTCAACCTGAGCTTTACTTGCATATTCGGGTGTTTTTACAACAACAGCCTGACCGATATCCGAAATGAATCCCGATGCTTCGTTAACATAACGGTAAATTTTTTCAAGTTCAAGCAGATATCCGCCTGTGATTTCGTCGGGATTGTTGGGAATGTCGGCATATTTTATTGAACCGAACTCTCTTGAATTCTGCTTACCTGCAAGGGGATATTCGTCAAGGTCCTTGTCGTTTACATCTTCGGTATTTCCTTCAAGGTCATAGATATCAACACGGTTTTCGCCTATATCAACCTTTTCCGTAAGCATATAAAGACCTGCGTATTCGCCGTTGAGATAAAGATTTACATGATATGTATCTGATGTTGTGAAAATGCCGAGTTTTCTTGCAAGGTCGTATGAAAGCTGATTCTTGATCATTGACCAGTCACTTGCATTTGCAAGAAGACACCAGCTTTTGTGTTTTCCCATTTCAAACAGGTCAGCTTTTTTATCAAGCTTTATGTTGTAAGGCTTTTTTGCAAGAGTCCAGGTTGAATTTCCTCTTCCCTTGATGTATTCAAGCGCTCCGTCATACTGAACGTCACCGTTTTTGTCAAGAATGAGGATGTTGCCCGGTTCTTTGTATTCTTTGTCGGCATGAACGGCATCCATGTTGCCTGAATCTGTGTTTACATATACGGATCCGACTCCGTTTGCCTGCAGAAATTTCACATTGTATGCCGATGCACCGCAGGTGAGAGTAAAAGAATCTCCGTTTGCAAAAACATCGGTTTCTTCACCGTTTACAAGCTTTGTTTCATCGCACATTACATCTGCATCTGCCGTGAACCATACGGTAAGGTTATTTTTGTCTGCATTTGAGGGCAGGAATATGTAATAAACCCCGTCGACACCCTTATACCAGTCAACAGCACCGAGATCAAGCCCGTTTTCTGCTGATTGAGCATTGACGGTAAATTCTGTTATCTTATTGTCTGCTGCCGAAGCTGTTATAAAAAGAGTTGTAACGAGCAATATAAGGATAATTGCAGAGAAAAGAATTTTAACTTTATTTTTCATGATCCCACTCCTTTTTTTTGTATTATACCATATGACGGTGCACAATTTCAATAGTGTATCAGTATGATATAGTTTTATACAAATATATGGTAAAGCCTTGACATCTATTTAAAAAAAAGATATTATTATTATGAATAGGAATAAATATCAGCAGAACAAAGTTTTATATGGGAAGAGTTTAATTCGGAGGAAACATAATGAAATTAAAAAAACTCACAGCAGTTTTTATGACGGTGGTCATGCTGTTTACTGCCCTGTCCTGCGGTATGAGTGCTTATGCACTTGTAATGGCAGAAACGCAGTATACATATGATTCACCGAACCTTTCGTGGCTGAAAGATATTATCGTCAAGGAGGATATGAAATCTGTTGACGGTATGTCTCAGCGCAATACACTCGTTGCAAAGGCGCAGTATCCGTACAGTGCCACAGCGGAAACTTTCAAGGAAGAAGTCGCAAATTATCAGGCAATTTATACTCTTGATGAGAACATGGCAAATGTAATTTATCTTTACATGCTTGAACTTACACTCAGCTTTGCAAACGCAACGGACAAAAGCTATTCGGACGAATTTATCCGTTCATATCTGGAAAGCCTCGGAATAGTTTACCCGTCTGAAGAAAGCGAAGAAACAAAGATCATTGCCAGAGCATTTTTCTCAATTATAACAAAAGATGAAGGCTATGTTGTAAAAAGAGGTACGGGACTTTATCAGGCATTCACGGCTTACATATCTCAGATACTCGGTGTCAATATTGATATGATTATCAGATTCGATAAAGATGCTGATATGTCTGATCTTAAGGAATATGTTGTGGCTGCCTGTAAATATATGCTTTACAGTGCAGGTTATAACGTAACAAAAGATACACCAGAAGAAGAAGTTTACAGGCTGATTGCCATAATGACAATCAGGGCACAGGGAATATCCATTGACTCGTCGACTGCAACATTTGAGGAGATAAAGAATAAATATCTTTGTGCTGTTATGTGTAAGATTTACGATGTTTCAATTGATCCCAAGGGATTTGACAATGCTGTAAAAAATGACAATCTGGCTTTTTATCTTCTGCAGCTTATAGGTAAGGAAAACGGCGTCACGGTCAGAGATTCGGTGTCCTATGAAACAGCATTTGATATTGTGAGTAAAAACACAACATACTTCAATCTTGAGGAAGGTGAATTTTACGCCGATATCTATGAATATGATGTTCAGCTCAAATACAAGCGTGACACAATATGGCTTTATCCTCAGACAATCGGTGTGACAAGCGAGTCAGAGGGTACTAAGGTCAATGTTTTTATCAACGATAAAGATGTCAGAGAAAACTATTATGTTGATGTTGCAATTGACAAAGATGCCGAAAACGTCCCCGTAATAATAACCGTTGAATATACGGATAAAACGGGTGCGAAAATATCATCGTCTTACAAGCTGAACATATTCCAGGGAAAAACAGAGGCTGTTCAGGGCAGCACGATTTCCGATGCATTCGGAAGCGTTACGGATTTTGTTGACAAAGTGCTCGGTGATATGGGTATGGATTCATCCTTTGCCGATATTATCAGCAAAATACCTTTTGAAATTCCCCAGAGAATTCTCAGCATCACTACACTTCTGTTGCCGAAGTTTGACGGCAATTCTCTCGGAATCGGAGCATTTCTTTCACAGATTTTCGGTTATTCAAAGGATAATGATTCAAACGTCAATACGGATAACATCGGCGGTGTAGGCGGACTTGATGCTTTCGGTCAATCGGGTAACTCAACCCAGAGTATGGATTTCGGTAATCTTAATATCGGAAATCTTGATTTCAATATGAGTAACGGAACACCGACCATAAAACCTGCTGATACTGTTGTTCTTCCTGATGACGGTAATAAATATCCGACAGAATTGCCTGTAACGGATGAAGGCAACTGGTTTGAAGAACTTATGAGTAATACAACAAGCGTTGTATTGTTTATAATCGCATTGGTAGTTATATTCGGAGCTTGTCTCGGACTGTTTATGAAGCTTTTGGGAGCAAAAAACAATAAGCAGAAGAAAAAATAAAATTGAAAAAATTGAACAGCAAAAATCATAAAAAGGAATTTAGTTTTAGTATCGGTAAATGGAAATTTTGCTGTTTGTGAAACGGGAGAGGATAAAAATGGCAAATGAAAGAATTATGATTGTTGATGATGATGTCAACATATGTGAACTTCTCAGACTTTATCTTGAAAAAGAAAAATACGAAACGGTTATTATCAATGACGGACTTGAAGCAGTAAATACTTTTGCTGAAATCAAACCTGATCTCATTCTGCTTGATGTCATGCTTCCCGGTCTTGACGGCTGGCAGGTCTGCAGAAAAATCAGAAACACTTCAAATGTGCCCGTCATCATGCTTTCTGCAAAGGGTGAAACATTTGACAAGGTGCTCGGACTTGAACTGGGTGCAGATGATTACATCGTAAAACCTTTTGAAACAAAGGAAGTCCTTGCCCGCATAAAGGCTGTTCTGAGAAGATCTGTGTCATTGGCAGCAGAGCAGATAAAGGAAGTTCATTACGACAATCTTTCAATAAATCTTACAAATTATGAGCTTAAAGTAGGCGGGGTACAGGTTGATACTCCTCCTAAAGAGCTTGAGCTTATTTTCCATCTTGCAAGCAACCCCAACAGAGTTTTCACAAGAGATCAGCTGCTTGATGAAGTATGGGGATTTGATTATTACGGTGACTCAAGAACAGTTGACGTACATGTAAAGAGACTGCGTGAAAAACTTGAGGGTGTGTCCGACAAATGGGATCTTAAAACAGTCTGGAGTGTCGGATACAAGTTCGAAACAAAAGATTGATGAAAGGTTGACGCCTTATGTCAATATTAAAAAAAAGAACTCACAAGGCCGGTAGTCTTTACACAAGATATATCAGAATATTTTTCTCTGCCGAGATTATCAGCCTTGTTGTTTTCGGAATTCTTATGCCGTTTTTTCTGAACACACTGTGGGAAGATGAACAAAAGCAGAAACTTTATGATTATACTCAGAATATAGCGCAGGTTTATCAGGAATATATTCATGCTCAATCTGCTGATGATGCCAATGCTTTTTCAATGCTGTGTTATGCCGTCGGAAGTGCATCGAAAGCATCAAAAGCAGATATTTTTATTGCAAATGTATCGGGGAATGTTATTTTTTGCGGTCATATGGCAGAGAATAATGATATGCAGAATCTGAGTATGACTTGTCAGGAACATTCCGGAATGCAGATTCCCGGTGAGATCACGACAGGTATAATTACAGACGGAATGATGGCAACTATCGGAAACCCCGGCGGATATTTTGAAGAGGACTGTTTTATTGCCGCTTGTGTTTCGCGTCAGAGTTATGATTCCGATGCCGATGCCATCGTTTTTGCAACGCAGAATTACAAAACAGGTCTTGCTCCGCACAGAGCGAACTTTATAAGAATTTATGTTCTGGCGGCAATAGGATTCATTGCAATAACAGGTCTTGTTGTTTATCTGTTGACATATAATCTGGTTGAAGTTATAAGAGATATGGCAGAGGCTGCAAAAAGATACTCAAAAGGGGATTTTTCTTACCGTATCAGGATGCAGGACAGAAGATCGGTAAGGGAGTTTGACGAGCTTTCAGCAGAAATCAATTCAATGGCGGAAAGTCTTGAACAGCTTGAAAATTCAAGAGCAAATTTTGTTGCAAATGTGTCACATGAACTGAAAACCCCCATGACAACTATCGGCGGTTTTATTGACGGTATTCTTGACGGAACGATCAGAGATGAAGACAGGGATTATTATCTGCAGATCGTTTCAGACGAGGTTAAAAGACTTTCCCGTCTTGTGGTTTCCATGCTCAATATGTCCAAAATGGAGGCAGGGGAACTGAAAATAAATCCGTCTGAATTTGATCTTACCCGTCAGATAGTCGGTATTTTTATCGGATTTGAACAGAAGATAAATATCAAGAAAATAAATGTGGAAGGTCTTGATTCGCTTTCAAAGGTTTATATTGAAGCCGATCCTGATATGATAAACCAGGTCTTTTATAATCTTATAGATAATGCTGTGAAATTCACTCAGCCCGGCGGTAATATTCTTCTTTCAATGTACATTCAAGAAAATAATGTTATCGTTCATATCAGAAATACAGGAAAAGGTATAAAAGACGAAGATCTTGATCATGTGTTTGAGCGATTTTATAAAGGTGACAAATCAAGAGGTCTTGATGCAAAAAGTGCAGGACTCGGTTTGTTTATCGTTAAAAATATCGTTGAACTTCATGGCGGCGAAATTTCTGTAAGTAATGTTGAAGATAAGTACACGCAATTTACCGTGTCCCTTAAAATAAACTTCAGTGATGATTAAAAGAAGATATATATTTGAATATTCGGAGGATACAGAATGGATAATGAATTTTTCGGCGGTAACAGCACACCCGAGAACAACCAACCGTTGAATAATGCCGGTTCAGATAACGAATTGTTTGAAAATAAAGACGAAAACACGGCACCGGTGAATGATGGTGCTGTTTCAGAGCAATTAGATACACCGACAGAGTCTGCTCCCGTAGGTGAATATCATTATAACAGGGAACAGTACAATCAGCAGGTCGGACAGCAGAATACAGATTATCAGCCACCTTATGGTAATCAGCAACAGCCTTATTCATGGCAGAATCAGGGGAATAATTATAATCAGCAAGGATATTCTCAGCCACATGGAAACGGATATCAGCAGAATCCCCAATTCTCTGGCAAACCGCCCAAAAAGGGTAATTCAGGCATGAAAGTTTTCACTGCATTGATTGCAGTTATCGTTGTTCTTGCTGTTTTGCTTATTGTTGCAATTTTTGCGAATGATAATGATGGCGGATTTTCCTCTCCGGTTCCGGATAACGGAATTGTTTCGGGTGAAGATGCAACAAACAAACTTGATACCGGCAATGTAGGCGATATACAGGCCAGTGAAAGCTCTAATTCAGCAGGTGAGGCTGTAACTGTTGCAAATATTGCAAAAAAGTTTAATGTAGGTATTCTTGTTTATCAGAAAAATTCACTTTATACTGAAGGCTCAGGTGTTGTTATAAAAGAAGATAACGACGGTAAGTACACATATATCGTTACCTGTGCTCATGTTGTGAATCACAGCAATGTTGCATTGTCCGTTCTTATGGAAGACGGAACCGAATACCCTGCAGACCTTGTGGGAATGGATACAAGAACCGATCTCGCAGTTGTGAGAATTGAGGCATCGGGACTTGATAAAGCAGAAATAGCATCTTCAGACAATCTTATTGTCGGTCAGACGGTTTATGCTGTGGGAAATCCCGGCGGTTCGGAATTTTTCGGTTCAGTTACAAACGGCATCATTTCCGCAATTGACAGACCTGTAAGCTCAAGTACAGGCTATGAAATGGAATGTATTCAGCATACATCAGCCATAAATCCCGGCAACTCAGGCGGTGCACTTGTTAATGGTGAAGGTAAGCTCATCGGTATAAATTCCATGAAAATTGCATCAACCGAATATGAAGGCATGGGCTTTGCCGTTCCGTCTTTGGTTATGATTGAAGTGTTCAATTCAATCATTGAAAACGGTTATGTTGCAGGCAGAGCAAAGCTCGGTATTCAGTATGCGACTCCGTCAAACTATAGCCAGACATATGCAATGTATGTTCAGATGAAGGGCTTGCCGACAGGTACTATTGTTATTGCATCTGTCAGTGAAGATAGTGACCTTGCCGATAAGGATGTAAAAGAAGGCGATATGATTATAGCCGTAAACGGTAAGGATATGACAGATACTGACATGCTTTCTGAAATGATTGAAGATATGTCAGCAGGCGATACACTTACACTCACAATTGTCAGAGTCAATACGGATAACTGGTCACAGACCGAGCAGGAAATCGAAGTTACTCTTGTTGAGGACAGAGGAACATCTGCTCCTGCAACGGAGAATGATAACAGCAATGTGCCCCAGAATCCTTTCAGTGGCAATGAAGATTATTATCAGGACTGGTTTGAATATTACAAAGATTTCTTCGGTTATTAATAAGCATAATATGACATCCCGTTTCTTTTTGAAGCGGGATTTTTTTGTTTACAATATTCCTAAATTTTAGCTTGTATTTCTTGTATATTTATGATAATATAACTATGAAATTAATATCTGCGGAGGTATTTATTATGGCAGACAATATTCTTGACCGTTTCAAAACAGACACTGAGGAGCAAGTGGTCGATGCTTCCAAAAAAGTAAAAGTAGGTATCATCGGTACAGGCTGGATTGCAGAAGCTCATGCAGCTTGCTACAAGAGATGTCCTGATGTTGAAATCGTTGCACTTGCAGACATCATTCCCGGCAAGGCTGAAAAGTTCGCAAAGGACAACGGCATTGAGGGTGCTCGCATCTATAACAGTGACCGTGAACTTATCGATAATGAAAAAGACATTGATGCAGTCAGCGTCTGTACATACAACAGACAGCATGCTCCCTGTACAATCTATGCTCTTGAAAACGGAGTAAACGTTCTTCTTGAAAAGCCCATGTGCGTTACAACAGAAGAAGCTGTTGCTATCTGCAGAGCTGAAAAGGCAAGCGGTAAGGTTCTTTCAATCGGCTTCCAGCCCAGATTTGACGAGAACATGAAGATGGTTAAAAAGGTTGTTGAATCAGGCGAACTCGGTCAGATTTATTACATCCAGACAGGCGGTGGAAGAAGAAAGGGTATCCCCACTCCTTACGGCACATCTTTCATTGAAGACGAAACAGCAGGTATCGGCGCTCTTGCAGATATCGGTTGCTATTCACTTGATATGGTCCTCAATGCAGTCGGTTATCCGAAGCCACTTACAGTTTCAGGTTATATGTCAGATTTCTTCGGCAAGAATCCTGCCACATATCCCAATCATCCCGAATATGCTGAGAAGTTCAGCGTTGACGATTTCGGTGCAGGTTTCATCCGTCTTGAAGGCGGCATAATCCTGGATTTCAGAATTGCATGGGATATGCATCTTGACACTCCCGGTGATACAATCATCATGGGCACAAAGGGTTCACTCCGTATTCCCTCAACTGAGTGCTGGAACGGCTCAATCGGCGGTCCTCTCAAGATTTATCACGATGTTGCAGGCGAAAAGGTTGAAACGGTCATTCCCGAGAAGAATAACGATGCTGACAACTTCGACAAGAAGATCCGTTCATTCATCGACGCAGTCAAATACGGACTTCCTGCTCCTGTTCCTTCAAGCCAGATTATCTACAATCAGGCTATTATCGACGGAATTGTCCGTTCAGCAAGAGAAGGAAAAGAAGTTACAGTTGAAATTCCTGAAATATAAGATAAAGTTTATCTGCCACAGATTTTTCTGTGGCAGTTTTCATTTGTTCTGAAAAACGCTTGTATAAAAATCAATAAAGGTGTATAATGATAATATATTGTTCAAAAAGGAGCAAAGATATGAAACATTATTCATCAGTTATAATAGGTCACATTACAATGGACAGGAATGTTGACCATCTTGATAATGAAATAAGAAGTCCCGGCGGAGCTGTAATATTTTCTTCAGCATCTGCTTATGCACTCGGTCATAATGTACTGGCTGTCACAAAAGTTGCAAAATCCGATCAGGACCGACTTTCTGCTTTCACTCTTCCGAAAGAGAATATTTTATGTATTGATTGTGAAAGCTCATCAAATATGTACAATCGTTATTTTACTCCCGATAAGGAGAGAAGAAAGTGTGTCTGCACATCGGTCGGAACACCTTTTGAAGCAGAGGATATCCCCGATGATATAACTGCAGATATTTTCCACTTTGCAGGTCTTGTTTACGGTGACTTTACAAATGATATGATAAAGGAAGCATCAAAGCGTGGCAAGGTAGCCGTTGATGTTCAGACCTGTCTGCGTCATGTTGACCTTGAAGACGGCGGAAGTATGTATTTTGAGGACTGGAAAGATAAAATGGAAATGATACCCTATATTCATTTCCTGAAAACAGACGCTGCTGAGGCTGAAATCCTTACAGGACTTGAGGACAGATATGAAGCCGCAAAACTTCTTCATTCATGGGGTGCAAAAGAGGTTGTTATAACCCATAACTCAGAGGTTATTGCTTATGACGGTGAAAAATTCTGTTCATGCCCGATAAAGTCAAGAAATCTTAGCGGAAGAACAGGCAGGGGAGATACGACTTTTGCCGCATATATAAATGAAAGACTTACTCACAATATGGAAGATTCATTGCTTTATGCAACGGCTACGGTTTCACTTAAAATGGAAACACCCGGTCCGTTCAGAGGAACGAGAGAAGATGTTGAAAACTATATAGCAGAATTTTATAATGACTAAAAACAAAGACCGAAGCAGAAATGCTGCGGTCTTAATTTTTATCTGTAAAAAGTGCTGTCAGAGTATTTCAGTGCAACCATGTCAACTTTTGACTGAGTGAAATTGTCATAAACATAAATATTCAGTCCGTAAGAAGCAACTGTAACCTCTTTTTTGTTATCATGAATGCTGTTTACAAAAAATGTTTCAGTTTCATCAAACATTTTTTCAGTATGTCTTATTTCAATTCCACCATACTGCCCTAATTTTACAGCTTTAGTGAAATTCTTCTGTGAGCAGTCATTATAATATGTTTTTTTTCCGTTTTCAAAAATCCACATACCGCCCGTTTTTTGTTCTTCAGTGGTTATTCCAAGAGCCTTGCCTAAAATTTCTAAATATAATTTTGAAGCTTCAGGCAGTTCTTCATAATCGGGAAAGGATGAAGTCATAATGATTTTATACCGATTGTTTTTGAAAACTTTCGCATAATCAGTCAGATTGGATATTTTTGTAACCTGATGATTTTCCAGCTGTTTGTAATAAACTTCGGCATCAGCTTCCCAGGATTCGTATTTTTCATCTCCTCTTCTGTCAGGAACTTTATATTCATTTTTCAGAAGATTGCCTAAAAAAGTTGTGAGTTTGGTGTTGCCGAGGTGATTAAGGTGTTGCTTGTCTGCAAAATCAGTTGTGTAGTCAAGTCCTATTGCAGATTTATAATCGGTTATGAAGTTATAGAATTTCACTCCGTATTCTTCTTCAGCAACATATTTTGCAGTGTTGAAGAACCCCTGATGATAGTTTTCTGCATTAAAAGGAATTGCGATCGGAATAAGAGGTATATTTTTGCTGTTTGCAAGCTCAAAAATCTTTCTGTAATAATAATCTATTTTTTCGGTAAAGGTGTTGTAATATTCAATTTCGGTCAGATCTCTTTCAGGGACAGCATCACTATGGAAGTAGCAGTAAAAACCTTTGTGATTTTTATACATAGCCTCATTTGCCTGATAGGGATAAAAATCCGCTTTGTTAAGATCTGAATATCGTGAGTGATATTGCAGAATACTGAAAAAATACTGATTTCCTGATTTTTCTGTGTTGAAACTTGCTTTTATTGCTTCACCTTTTGTGCTTGAATATTTAAGACCGTAGGTGTTTTTGATAGCAGTGCTTTCATCGGTGTAGTCATCTGACATGTGAACATAATATGTGTCAAGAATGATAGCTTTCGGAGTCTGCGTTTTTAATGCTTCCTCAAGATAATAATATGTGTTCCATATGGGTTGAGCTGCACCGCAGAAATTGAATGCAGCAATGCCGAAATCTTTCCAGAGCACGGCTGTGTTTATTCCCTGATATGCATGGCTTGAACCGATAACAAGCACATCAACTGTGTTATCTTCCAGCTCATAGAAAGAATCAACCTTGAAAATGCTGTCAAGATATTTAAAATCAAGAACATGGACTATTCCTGCAAAGGTCAGCACAAATGCCAGCAGGAATGATATTATTTTTAGAACATTCTTTTTCTTCATTATTACTGTCACCTTAGAATTGGAAATAAATAAACTGCTGAGCATCAAAACTGTATCCGTAGGCACCAAAAACGATAACTACAAATATCAGCACAAAAATTATCATGCCTCTTACCCAGAAATTCTGATTATCTGCAATGTTTTCAATTCGGATATTTTTTTTGCGTTTCATTACATCAACAAACAGGAGAACACCGATGGAAATAATAAGAATATTCATTTCCTGTCTGTCAAGACCTATGGAGTAAAGAAGACCTGTTGTGAGAGCCCACGGATCGGGACAGGTGAACATACGCTCAATGTATGTGAGTGCAATAGAGATTGAGTCAGCTCTGAAGAATATCCAGGCAAAACAGGTGAGCGCAAAAGTAATCGCAACCTTGACGAGCTTGTATGATGTTGCCTGTGTGTTTACTTTAAGGAGTGTTTCCAGTTTTTTCTTTGCAGGTTTTGTTATATCACCGATTATCTGATATGCACCGTGCAGACCACCCCAGACGATGAATGTCCAGTTTGCACCGTGCCAGAGTCCGCTTACAAGAAAAACTATCATCTGGTTAAGGTATTTTCTGAATTTACCTTTACGGTTTCCGCCAAGAGGAATGTAGAGATAATCTCTGAACCATGTGGAAAGTGAAATATGCCATCTGCTCCAGAATTCTTTTATGGACATTGCAAAATAAGGAGTATTGAAGTTGTCCATGAGTTTGAATCCCATTATCTGTGCAGCACCGATTGCTATTGTTGAATAGCTTGCAAAGTCGCAGTAAATCTGTACTGCAAAAAATACAGCACCCATTATAAGCGCTGATGTATTCATCATGTAATAATTGTCAAAAACATTATTGACAACCGATGCGGCTCTGTCTGCGATAACGACTTTCATAAAGAAGCCCCACATCATTATCATGAAGCCTCTGACGATGCGTTCATAGTCCCACAGATTGATTTTATCTGCATTGTTAAGCTGTTTTATGAGATTGCCTGAACGCTCTATAGGACCTGCCACAAGCTGAGGGAAGAACGATACGAAAAGTGCATATCTGAACAGATTGTACTCTGCATCAATATTTTTTCTGTAAACATCAATAACATATCCCAGAGCCTGGAAAGTGTAAAAAGATATACCGACAGGCAGAAGCAGATCAAACTCATTCTCAATAATGCTGAAACCGAAACTTTCAAGCAATGTATTAATGTTATCAACGGCAAAATCAAGATATTTGAACATGAAAAGAAGAGCAAGGTTTGCAGCAATACCCAGAAACAGTGTGAATTTTTTGAGCCTCAGCCATAGTTTACCTTCTTCAAAGGAGATCTGCTCGATCAGTATCCCCGTCAGATATGTAACCACAGTTGAAAATCCGATGAGAACGGCATATTTTGCATTCCAGCTCATGTAAAAATAGTAGCTTGATGCAAGAAGCCACAAATAGCGAAGCTTCTTCGGTATAATAAAATACACCGCAAGCACTACAGGGAAGAATATAAGAAAATGAATAGAATTAAACTGCATAATAAAAAACCTTACAATCTGTACTACTTTATCACATTACATTATAACACAGCTTTTTGTCGAAATCAATAAAATAATGAAAAGGCTGTCTCAATAAGATGAAGAAAACGGATAAAAAGAAACATTAAAACATAAGATTTTATTTTTTGAATAAATTAAAACGGATTGCAAAGAAAAAATCTCTGCAATCCGCATTTTTTGTTTATTCTGTTTCTTTAGGTCTTCGCTCTTTATTTATCTTACTTCGTCGATAAGTTCGTAAATTGCACCGTAGATGTTTGATGCTGCATGATCACCGAGTGATGTAAGACCCCAGCTGCTGTCTATTGTGATTGTATCGTCTTCATATCTGATTGTTGCATATGTGAAGAAATCGTCAGGCATGATGTAACCGAGAGCATCGTTTACAAGGTCACATACGATAACATCTTCTGAACCGAGGATTTCGTATGCAGGAGCAAACTGGAAGTTTGCCATATTTTCGCCGCCCTTGATAAGCTCTGCGTATGTTTCACCGGGGCAAAGGATAAGCTTGATATCGCCGAGTTCCATGTAACCAACTTCTGTAACAGCATAGTAATTGCCGTTTTCGTCTGTTACCATTGTGTTGTTAGCAAGTGAAAGCTTGCCGAAAAGTTCATATACACCGTTGTCAACGGGAGCAAGATATTCGTTATGTGCAACATTGAGAACGGGAGCTACTTCTCTTTCAGTAACAGTTTCTCTGTCGTACCAGGGAGTGTAGTTCTCGTTGTCTTTTGCAATTGCTTCTCTTTCTTCGTCAACGAGAGCAAGTCTTTCATCAGGAGTCATTGTCATACCGAGAAGGATATAACCGAGCTCTTCACCGTAACGGATTGTTGATTCGATTCTGTCGAGCTCAAGACCGTCATCTGATGCGCCCATATCTTCTGTGTATGTACCGACTGCACCCTGAAGGAAGATGAAGTTGTAACCGCCTTCGTTAACAACCTTTTCTGTATAGTAAACAAAGTCAGCTGTACCTACTTTTGTGCCGAAACCGATACATTCGGGATGAACACCGTAGTTTGAAATGATTGTGCCCATTGATCCGTCATCGGGAGTGAACATGAATCTGTAAAGCTCTTCGATCATGATGTCGGGAGGAGTACGGTCACGGGAATAATCAGAAGCATCTGTCTTGGCGTATGTAAGTGTACCTTCTGTCATACCTTCAAAAGCTGCCTTGACACATTCAACTGACTTGTCAATGATAACCTGACGGAAGTCATTGTCGATTGCGGGAGCAAGATTATCTGATTTTGTGATAGCACCTGCAAGGTTTTTGATAATCTTTGTGAAAAGATCTGTGTAAATACCCTGAGTATCAATACCGCTGTGAACGTGAGTTGCAGAAACGTTGATACTTACGATGTTGTTAGCTTTTGCATAATCTGCAAGAGCTGCTCTGATAAGTCTTACGTCACTGTTTGCAAGACCGAGACAATCGATTGCGATGATAGCTGTTGTACCTCTGTCACTGCCGTCGTTAAGAGTAACAACTCTTACCTTGAGGTCGTCGATCATTTCTGTGAGCTTGAGGTTAAGGTCATAACCGCCCTTGTAATATTTGACTTCGTCAAAATCCTCGGGAACGATTGAAGCCTGAGCATAACCGAGATTCCATTTTGCGTCTTCTGCAGGCTCATCGATGAAATCTTCTGTGCCTTCCATGAAGTTTTCGCTCTTATATTCGGACTTGTCCTTGATAAGAACTGTTGCAGGGAAGAACTTAACGATTAGATTGAGAAGGCTGTCAACAACTTTGTTGAATACTGTGTTGAGTGTGTTTGCAAAAGATTCCATAAATGCATTACCTGTTGATTCTTCTGCTACTGCAGCTGCGGATACACCTGTAACTGATGTGAAAAGAAGTGTTACGCAAAGTGCAATAGAAAGTAAAGCCTTTGATCTTTTTTTCATTTTTCATTACCTACCTGTCTGAAAAATTTTGGAATTGCAATTTATTATACCATTGCATTTGTCAAAATGCAATAGAATACGGGGATAATTTAATAAATATTTAATTATTCTGATACCTGTTCAGCCGGTGATTCCTGTTTTGCCAGCTTTTTTGATTTCATCTTGCTGATTATCTGGTAGAACAGAATGACCAGTATGAATTGTGTTGCTGCCAGTGAAATAAGATTGTTTGCATTCTGTATGTCAGATATTCCGAAAGATGAGAGGAATATTGTGAATCGGTTGATATCGGATCTGAACCATTCGGGGAACGGGGTGATAAGAAGCGCAAATGTGAACATATATACCCAGCCTGAAGCTCTGTGCTCTTTCTGTGCGAACAGAAAAATAAGAGGAATAAAAACAAACATTACAGCCGATGCATCTGAAAAAGCAAACACATTAAGTATGATGTATGCCGCTGCGGCTGTTTTCTGCCACATTTCAGGCAACATTATCATTGCAAGAACAGCGATAGCATCGGTGAGAAGAATTATTGCATAAATAACAATTGTGTTGGAAATTCCGAAGAAATGAAGAAGATTTACAATACTCATATTTCCCGGAATAAAGCCGTCTGCCGAAACGGAGACAAAAGCTTTTGCATATGTCAGAAGATTGCCGAAACCTGTAAAAACAGCAGGAGTTATAAACATGATAAGGAAATAAGAAAACATTCTTGCGAATTTCAGTGCAGCCTGTTTGTTTTTTTCGTCAAACAGAAGCAGAGAGAATATCAGTGTGGCGGGTGTTATTGCAGCTGCGGCGGCTATTGCCAGTAATGATGCTTCTTTGATGAGACTTTTTTCTGAATTACGTAATATGATAAAAATCATCACAAGAACGATGCTGAAACTTGTGATATTGCCTTTTTCAATGCAGAAAATCGCAGGATATGATACTGCAAAAAGGAATGCAACAACTTCGTCACGCATATTCAGTCCGTTATTTCTGAGCACAGAACGGTTCATTCTGTACAGAAGAACAATGCAGAACATTATAAGAATAAGATACAGATACATGAATGTCTGATCATGCAGGATCTGGCTGTATGATACAAGTGCATCACTGAGAACTAAATCAGGAGGCAAAAACTGGGCAAGTATAAAATAAATCAGATGTGAAAAAGGTGTGTTTGTTGCGGCGGTTTCATAAAACTGCTGTGAACCGGCACTCTGCAGATTCAGAATATAATCCTCGAACTGAGTGAATCCATGTTTTACTTCGGGATTTATGTGCATCATATTTGACCATGTTGCACCGTCTGTTGCAAAAGCCATTGCCAGACAAGCAATTCCGCTTACTGAGAAAAACAGGATAAAAATGTTGATAAGCTGAGATGCTGTTGAATTATCCAGTTTTCTTTTCAGTTTTTTTCTGAAAATCAGAAGGAGCAGAAACAGAACAAGAACTGCAGAAGCCATAATAACGGCAGAATCGGATTCAAAAAAACTTTTCAACATGAATTTAAAACTGAAACCATTCTGAGCAACCTGCGGATTTGTCACAGATTCGGCAAATCCTGTTATCGCTGATGAAAAAATTGTTGCAGTGGTAATGACTAAAAACAATATTTTCTTTTTCATTTATTTTTCACCTTTCCGGGTTTTTTCGGGACTATAATGTGATAACCCATGTTTACACTTTAATTTACCATAAATGTAAATTAAAATCAATAGTAAAAAAATAAATATAAAATATCTTTTTATTGACTAAAAGAGTCGATTGTGGTATTCTGTATATGTATATTTATAACTATCACTTGTTCGGAGATGAAATTTTTTGAAACTGGCGAAGAAAAAAGTCAATATAATGAGTATATTGCCTTATGCAATTGCCGCAATTTCGACTGTTGCGGTGGTTCTGGTGATATATGCCGTAAACGGAATATATCCATTCGGAACGGGAAGTGTGGTCTGTGATGACATGGTACAGCAGACAATTTCCAATTATACATATTTCTGGGATTATCTTCATTCAGGAGGAGACAAATCCTTGTTGCTCAACTGGCAGACGGCAGCAGGTGCACAGGTGCTTACTACAGGTTTTTATATTTTGAAACCCTGGGAAATAATTTTTACCCTGCTTTGCAGCCGTGATGCAATTGTTAGTGGAATCCCGTTCCTGATTATTTTCAAAATGACAATGGCAACACTGTCTATGGTCTTTTTTCTCAGAAAAGAGTTTAAGATTGATCCGTTCTGGCAGGTTATTCTCGGACTTTCATACAGTTGCAGTGCTTTTATTCTTATTTATTACACGAATATGGGATGGATTGATGCCGCATTCATGTTCCCGATTCTGATTGTTACTCTTCTGCATATGTTCAGAACAGGCAAGTGGCTTCCGTATTTCCTGTTCCTGACTTATACACTCCTGCTTTCCATCTATATTTCATACATGGTGTTCATGTTTCTTCTTTTTGCAGGTTTTCTGTATCTTGCAATCATTCAACCAAAAGAAACAAGAAAAATGTCGATTATCCGTTTCGGCGTTACTTCCGTTCTTGCAATATTCGGTTCTGCAATAATAAATCTTCCGTCCGTTTACTATATGTTCCGTTCTACACGGTATACAATAAAAAGTGAAGAAACTGAAGTCGGCTCGTTGCTTAAAATACTTAATACATCGACCACTTATTCAACGACAAAACTTACAATAGTTCTTTTCTGCACGGCAATTTTCATGGCATTCCTTGTTATGCTGTTTGTAAATTATAAACAGCATAAGAAAGCGTGTGCGTTTTTCGGAATAACGGCACTTCTTCTTGTTCTGCCTGTATTTTTTGAAAACATAAATCTCATATGGCATCTTGGTTCATACGTCGGATTCCCTTTGAGATATATGTATATGCTCATATTCATTCTTGTCTGTATGTCGGCATATGTACTGCAGAATATGAAGGATGTGGTCTTTTCCATAAAAGGGAAGAAAGCCGTAGCCGTAATCATTCCTGCAATAATCAGTGCGGCTGCCGGAATTTTCCTTCTTGTGACAAGAGTTTACGCAAGGGTTTCTACCGTAAACGGACTGAAATACAACAAGCTTGTCATTGAGGATTGTGACGCATGGATGTTTGGTGCGTTTGTTCTTCTTGCATTGTTCTATGTCATGACACTCTTTGTGGGCTTTAAAAAAGTTGCATATGTAATGATTGCGGGTGTTATGCTGACGGAAATCGGACTGCTTGCAAATGTGTCATTCGGCATGAATTCCGATACATCAGACAGAACAAGTATGTACAGCCTTGATTTTGTTGAGGATTCGCTTGAAATGGCAGAGGATCTGGGGCTTGAAAATGATAATCTGTCAAGAATAAAGGATATGAATGTAAGGCTTAACAGCAATTTCCCCATGTTCTTCGGCTATCCGTCACTTTCAAACTTTACGCATCTTGTTTCATCAGATATGACTTCCACAATGGAGGCTCTGGGCTACTCTCAGATTTATACACGTGTTATTGACAGTGTGGGAACACTTCTTTCCGATGCACTTCTTAACATGAAATATACATTCAGTGAACGTGAGCTTGATGAGAGCGAGTATACATATATGCACGATATCGGCTCTGCTCACCTTTACAGCAATAAAATGACTCTTCCCGTGGGACTTCTTGTTGATCAGAAGTTCATGGATATTGATATTGTTGAAAACAATGATGTATTTAAATCCAACAATGAGCTTTACACCGCATTGACAGGCGATGAAAGTGATCTTTGCACAACTGATGTATTTTCAATGAACAGCGATGAAGATTTTGCACAGACAGTTCATGTAGACGGTACAAAGCATGTATATCTTCATGTTGATATTGAAAACACGACTAAAAACAGAGGCGCCGTTACAATACTTATAAACGGAAAGAAAGCAAACTTACGTTATTTCGGCAGTGATATAAACTATAATTATCCCAACAATTTCCATAATGAGCTTATTGACCTTGGTGTTGTTACTGATGAAGATATTGATATTTTCATTTTTGCACTTAAAGATATCGGCGATGATATCAAAGTTACCGTAGGCTATTTTGATTATACCAAGCTTGAAGCTCTGTGCGAAATGAACAAGGATAATCATGCCACAGTTTCAACAGGACCGAAAAGTGTGAGCGCAACCGTCACAAGTGATGAAGACGGCACATATATGTTCCTGCCCGTTACATATGACGAAGGCTGGAGCTGTAAGGTCAACGGTGAAAAGCAGAATATTGATATCGCAATGAGTTCTTTTATGGCAATTAAACTTCACAAGGGCGAAAATGTTATAGAAATGAACTATCTGCCCTACGGTATGATGCTCGGTGCTCTTATAACCGTCATAACAATTCTCATAGTTGCGGCTATCTATATAATAGAAAAGAAAAAGCCTTTTGCTCAGGAAGCATCTAACGGATTCCTGAAAATCTTTGAAAAAATCTATTACGCAGGCATGTTCTGTGCCGGAGCGATAGTATACATAATCCCCGTTATCTTTACAATCTATAACAATATCGTTAAATAAAGAAAGGAACATCAAAATGAAAGTTGTAATTCTTGCAGGCGGATTCGGAACCAGAATCAGTGAAGAAAGCCATCTTATTCCCAAGCCTATGATTCAGATCGGTGATATGCCCATTCTCTGGCACATCATGAAACAGTATTCATATTACGGCTTTAATGAGTTTGTTATCTGTTGCGGATACAAACAGCATGTCATCAAGGAATTTTTTGCAGATTACTATCTTCACAGAAGTGATATTACATTCGATTTCTCAGACAATGGCGAAATGACTGTTCACACAAACTTCTCCGAGCCCTGGAAAGTAACACTTGTTGACACAGGTCTCAACACAATGACAGGCGGCAGAGTCAAGAGAGTCAGGGAATATCTCGGTGACGAGCCTTTCTTCCTTACATACGGTGACGGCGTTTCAGATGTTGATATAAACAAGCTTCTTGAGTTCCACAAATCACACGGCAGAATGGCAACTCTTACAGCTATAAAAATCACAGCCCGTTTCGGCGTGCTTGATATAAACGAAGACGGTTGCATACAGCAGTTCCGTGAAAAGACACAGCAGGACGGCGGTGTTATCAACGGTGGTTTTATGGTTCTTCAGCCCGAAATTCTCGACCTTATCGAAGGTGACTCAACAGTATTTGAAAAGTATCCTCTTGAAGAGGCTGCAAGAAGAGGCGAGCTTATGGCTTATCCTCACGACGGTTTCTGGCAGTGTATGGATACTCTCCGTGATAAGAATTATCTTGAAAAACTCTGGGCAGATAATGAGGCTCCTTGGAAGGTTTGGTAAGATAGATAATTCACAATGCTCAATTCTCAATGCGCAATTAAGGAAAGGGCGTTGCCCTTTGACTCATTATTATGAGTAAAGCGAAAAACAAGGTTCTGACGAAGTCAGGTCCTTATAAGATCAACACCGTCAGGTGTTCCGACATTGCGAATTGCGAATTTTCAATTGCGAATTGAAAGTTAGTAGTTTTATAAAATGTATTGAAAATATATAACTAAAATCTTCAATAATTGTAGATTGAAAGGATATCTTATGAATCTTGATTTTTATAAAGGCAAAAAAGTTCTTCTGACAGGTCATACAGGTTTCAAAGGCTCATGGCTTTCAAAAATCCTTGTTATGGCAGGTGCAGATGTAACGGGTTATTCGCTTGAACCGCCTACAAATCCGAATCTTTTCTCCGTTGCAGGTCTTGACGGAAAAATGAAATCCGTTATCGGTGATATCAGGGATTATGACCACCTTAAGGCTGTGTTTGATGAAGTTCAGCCTGAAATCGTGTTCCATCTTGCGGCTCAGCCGATTGTTATCACTTCCTATGAACAGCCAAAGTACACATACGAAACAAATGTCATGGGTACCGTTAATATTCTTGAATGTGTAAGACTTACACCCTCTGTCAAATCAGTTCTTAACGTAACAACTGACAAGGTTTATAAGAATAACGAATGGTGCTGGGGTTACCGTGAAAACGAGCCTCTTGACGGTTTTGATCCTTATTCAAACTCAAAATCATGCTCCGAGCTTGTGACTCACAGTTACAAAGCATCTTTCTTTGACAATACAGGCGTTGCAGTTTCAACTGCAAGAGCAGGTAACGTTATCGGCGGCGGTGACTTTGCAGATAACCGTATCATTCCCGACTGTGTACGTGCGGCAATGGACAAAAAGCCTGTCATCGTCAGAAATCCCAACTCCACAAGACCTTATCAGCACGTGCTTGAGCCTCTGAATGCATATCTTATGATAGCTGCGGCTCAGTATGAAGATATAAAATATCAGGGTTATTATAATGTAGGTCCCGATGAAAGAGACTGTCTTACAACAGGTCAGCTTGCAACGATTTTCTGCAGTGCATGGGGTGAAGGACAGACATTTGAGTGTCTTAAAAAAGACGGACCTCACGAAGCAAACTTCCTTAAACTCGACTGTTCACTTCTCAAGACAACATTCGGCTGGAAGCCCACATGGTCAGCAACCGAAGCTGTTGAAAAGACAGTTGAATGGACAAAGGTTTTTGCTGCAAACGATGATGTACCCGCAATTACGGAAAAACAGATAAAAGAATTTTTTAATATATAAACAATCTGAAAGGAATGTAAACATGAGCAATCAGGAACAGGATAAACAAGCCATACTCTCTGCTGTTGCAGAGTATTTTGAAAAATATCACAATGTAAAGAAAGATTTTGCCGAGGGACAGAGAATCCCTTACGCATCAAGAGTTTATGACAGCAACGAAGCCGTAAATCTCGTTGACAGTGCATTGGAATTCTGGCTCACAGCAGGCAGATACACAGACGAATTCGAAAAAAAACTTGCTAAATATCTCGGTGTGCGTTCATGTGCACTTGTAAACTCAGGTTCAAGCGCAAATCTTCTTGCATTCATGACTCTCACTTCACCTCTTCTCGGTGACAAGAGAGTTTTTCCCGGTGACGAGGTTATCACAGTTGCCGCAGGTTTCCCCACAACTGTAACTCCCATCATTCAGTACGGCGCAGTACCTGTTTTTGTTGATGTTACAATTCCTCAGTACAATATCGACGTTACAAAGCTCGAAGAAGCTTATTCAGAAAAGACAAAGGCAGTTATGATTGCCCACACACTCGGCAATCCCTTTGACCTTAAGGCTGTCAAGGATTTCTGCACAAAGCACGATATCTGGCTTATCGAAGACAACTGTGATGCTCTCGGTTCACAGTACACAATCGACGGCGAAAAGAAATTCACAGGCACAATCGGTGATATCGGCACATCATCATTCTATCCTCCTCATCACATGACAATGGGTGAGGGCGGTGCAGTTTATACCGATAATCCTCTTCTTGCAAGAATCAGCCGTTCAATACGTGACTGGGGCAGAGACTGCGTATGTAACTCAGGTCAGGACAACCTCTGCGGTCACCGTTTTGACGGTCAGTACGGCGAGCTTCCTTTCGGCTATGACCATAAATATGTATATTCACACTTCGGCTACAACCTTAAGGCAACAGACCTTCAGGCAGCTGTTGGCTGTGCACAGCTTGAAAAATTCCCCTCATTTGTTGAGAGAAGAAAGCACAACTTTGCACGTCTTAAAGCAGGTCTTGCTTCCATTGCAGACAAAGTTGTTCTTCCCGAAGCAGTTGAAAACGGCGATCCCTCATGGTTCGGTTTCCTTATCACCTGTAACGAAGGTGTAAACAGAACTGATGTTGTAAAATATGTTGAAGCAAAGGGTGTTCAGACAAGAATGCTTTTCGCAGGCAACCTTACAAAGCATCCCTGTTTCGATGAAATGAGAGCAAGCGGCAAGGGCTACAGAATTGTAGGCGAGCTTAACAATACAGACAGAATCATGAACGACACATTCTGGGTAGGCGTTTATCCCGGAATGACCGACGAAATGATTGATTACATGGCAAAAACAATAATTGAGGCAGTTGAAGCTAAATGAAAATAAAAGTTTCCAATTATATATCGCAGTTTCTTGTTGACCACGGTATTGACACCGCTTTCACCGTAACAGGCGGCGGTGCGATGCACCTTAACGATGCATTCGGCCATCAGGAAGGTATGCATTGTGTTTATAACCACCATGAGCAGGCTTGTGCCATCGCGGCAGAAAGCTATGCGAGAATCCACAACAAAATTGCGGCTTGTGTTGTTACAACAGGCCCCGGCGGAACAAATGCCATAACAGGTGTTGTGGGCGGTTGGCTTGACTCTATCCCGATGCTTGTTATATCGGGACAGGTGCGTTATGACACAACTGCACGCTGGTCAGGTCTCGGCATTAGAGCAATGGGTGACCAGGAATTTGAAATCACAAAAGCCATTGACTGTATGACAAAATACTGTGAAATGGTGACAGATAAGAATAAAATCAGATACTGCCTTGAGAAGGCACTCAAGCTTTCTCAGCAGGGCAGACCCGGTCCCTGCTGGCTTGATATTCCTCTTGACATTCAGGGCTCATATGTTGATACAGACGACCTTTATCCTTATGACGGCGAGGGTGATGAAACTCTTCCAGAAGTGCCCTCTGATGATGTGATTCTTGAAGTTATCGACATGATAAAAAATGCCGAAAGACCTGTTTTCAATGCAGGTAACGGCATCAGAATCGCAGGAGCTTTCGAGGAATTCAGAAGTGTTATCGAAAAGCTGAATATTCCCGTTGTAACGGGCTGGGACAGTATCGATCTTATTGAAGATGAACATGATCTTTATGTGGGCAGAGCAGGTATCATGGGCGACAGACCCGGTAACTTTGCCGTTCAAAATTCAGATGTGTTCTTCTCCGTCGGCAGCAGACTCAGTATCAGACAGGTTGGCTATAACTATAAGTCATGGGCAAGAGCTGCAAAGAAAATCGTTGTTGATGTTGATGCAGAAGAGCTCAAAAAGCCCACAGTCAACCCCGATATGCCTATCTGTGCAGATGCAAAGGCATTCCTTAAGAGAATGAATGAGCTGTTAGGCGATGAAAAGCTTTTCAGTAAGGAAAACTGGAACGAAACCTGTAGAAACTGGAAAAAGGATTATCCCGTAGTTCTTCCCAAGCATTATGAACAGACCGAGCCCGTAAATGTTTACGCATTTATAAAGGAGCTCAGTTCAAGACTCAATGAGGGACAGATCACCGTTGTTGGTAACGGTTCTGCGTGTGTTGTCGGCAGTCACGGATATGTTATCAAAAAAGATCAGCGTTTTATCATAAATTCTGCCATCGCTTCCATGGGATATGATCTTCCGGCAGCAATTGGCGCTTGCGTTTGCGACCACACACAGGATATAATCAATGTGACAGGTGACGGAAGTATTCAGATGAATCTTCAGGAGCTTCAGACAATCGTTCAGAATAAATTACCCATTAAAATTTTTATGATAAACAACGGCGGTTATCATTCAATCAGACAGTCGCAGATGAATTTCTTCGGTGAACCCCTTGTTGGTGTCGGTCAGGACAGCCATGATCTGAGCTTCCCCGATATGTCAAAGCTCATTCCCGCATACGGTATTCCTTATGTAAGAATTGAGAAAACGGCAGATCTCGGTGCAAAAATCGAAGAAACACTTGCAATAAAGGGTTACGCATTCTGTGAAATCATTGTTGACCCCGATCAGAAGTTTGAACCCAAATCGGCAACAAAGAAACTGCCCGACGGTTCACTTGTTTCTGCTCCTCTCGAGGACCTTGCACCTTTCCTTTCCCGTGAAGAACTTGAAAAAATCATGTTTATCCCCCTTATTACTGAATAAAACGGAGTATTTCAGATGAAAAGAGCCATTGTAACAGGTGCAACGGGCATGATTGCCTCTGCGCTTATCAGAAAATTAGTCAAAGAAAATGTTGAAGTCATTGCACTTTGCAGAAAAGAAGACAGCAAGGACGATGAATTCTTCAGAAGTCCTTTTGTGACTGCCATTGATGCGGATATTTCGGAATATGCCGATTTATCTGCAAAACTCCCAAAAAAATGCGATGTGCTTTACCATTTTGCATGGCTCGGAACATTCGGAAATGTCAGAAATGACACATATGCTCAGACAGAGAATATAAAATACACACTCGATGCGGTAAAACTTGCCGCTGACACAGGTTGTGAATGTTTTGTCAGTGCAGGTTCACAGGCAGAGTACGGCAGAACAACCGAAAAACTCACGGCAGAAACTCCCTGCAATCCCGAAACAGGCTACGGAATTGCAAAATTTACCGCTGGTAAATTCAGCCGTATGTATGCTGAACAGCTTGGTCTCAGACACTGCTGGGTACGTATTTTAAGCGTTTTCGGGCAGAAAGGCAACCCGAATTCTATCATAATGTCGAGCCTTGACAAAATGCTCAAAGGAGAGTATACTTCTTTCACGAAGGGCGAACAGCAGTGGGATTTCCTCCATTGCGACGATGCAGCGACAGCCTTTTATCTTATCGGTGAAAAAGGCAAGCACGGTGCGGTTTACCCACTCGGCAGCGGAAAAACAAGGCTTCTTGCCGATTATATAACGGCTATGCGTGACTGCATAAACCCCGATTTAAAGGTTGGTATAGGCGATCTGCCTTATAATGAAGGTCAGGTTATGTACCTTTGTGCAGACATAACTCAGCTGACAAGTGACACGGGTTTTGTGCCCGAGCTTACATTTGAAGAATCAATAATGCGTACAGCCGAATGGATGAAAGGAGTGCGAAAATGAAAAAGATAAGTATTCTTATTCCGTGTTATAACGAAAAAGAAAATGTCGGTCCCATGAGTGAAGCAATTGTCGAAATGATGACACAGAATCTTCCTCAGTATGACTATGAACTCGTTTTTATTGATAACGATTCAAAGGACGGCACAAGAGATATTTTAAGAGCAATCTGTGCAAATAATCCGAAAATCAAGGCAATTTTCAATGCCAAAAACTTCGGTCAGTTCAATTCTCCCTACTACGGAGTTCTTCAGGTTACAGGTGACTGTGTTATTCAGATGTGCTGTGACTTCCAGGATCCCGTTGAGCTTATCCCTCAGTATGTAAAAGAGTGGGAAAACGGCTATAAAATCGTTATCGGTATCAAGACAAGCAGTAAGGAAAGCAAGGTTATGCGTTTCCTTCGTACCTGTTATTATAAGGTTATCAAGAAGATGTCCGACGTTGAACAGATCGAGCATTTTACAGGTTCGGGACTTTATGACAGAGCGTTTATTGAAGTTCTCCGTGACCTTGATGACCCCATTCCCTTCATGCGTGGTATCGTTGCAGAACTGGGCTTTGAGAGAAAAGAAATTCCTTACGAACAGCCCAAGAGAAGAGCAGGAAAGACACACAACAATTTCTACTCACTCTATGATGCAGCAATGCTTTCCATCACATCTTATACCAAGATCGGTCTTCGTCTTGCAACATTTGCAGGTATTGGAATCGGCGGTTTAAGCTTTGTTCTCGGTGTTATTTATTTCATTCTCAAGCTTATGTATTGGGAAAGATTCCCCGCAGGTACAGCACCCATTCTTCTCGGAATGCTGTTCCTCGGTGCAGTTCAGCTGTTCTTTATCGGCTTTATCGGCGAATATGTTCTCAATATCAATAAACGAATCATGAAACGACCGCTTGTTATCGAAGCAGAAAGACTCAATTTCGACACAGATAAACAGGGCAAAGTCATAAAACAACCCGAAGAATCAAAAGACGAAATAACAGTATAAACCATAAAACCTTGTCCATATCGGGCAAGGTCTTTTTACATATATGAAGGAAAAATCCCTTGCAAAATAGTATGTTGTGATGTAAAATGTAATTAGTAACAATATTAAGGAGTAATTATTATGAAAAATCTTGTTTCGGCTATCGTTGCGGTTCTGATGCTTGTTTCGGTGTGTCCTGTGGCAGCATTTGCGGCGGAATTCAACAATGGCGACATTAATGGTGACGGTGTGGTGTCTTCCCGTGATGTGTATGAGTTCAGATACGGTGATATTGAAAATAACAAGTACGATATCAATGGAGACGGCAGAGAGGATGAAAATGATAAAATGTTGTTTTCATATCTTGCTGTTTCAAAAGATGACAGGTATAGTGCTGTATCTGCTCCCAGAGTTTACGACATCAATGCAAAACTCAACGGAAATATTGACAGAGAACTTGAGTCAAAATTCAGTTTCAAGCATGATTTGTCAGGCAATATATACAGCATAACTTCAGCTGCTACTGATCTTGACGGCTACAGAATTGAAAATTATATGCATATTATTAAGTTTGACCCGACACAGTTGACATTTAAATTAGCCTATGATATACCACTGACAGACATGGAGTCATATTGTCTTATTGAAGAAGGTATGCTTCTTTGTATAAATGTGCCCGGCGGTTACAGCTTTGATTGTGAATATGTAAGATATGATTTTACAATAAATGAGGGTGTGAAGCCTGAAGATATCAAGGCACCGACGATATTCTTTGTTGAGATTAATGACGGTATGGTTGCAAGTCTGTGCAATCATTCAGGCGGCACAGCAACATGCTCTGCAAAGGCTCTCTGTGAATTATGCGGTGATGAATATGGTGATACAGCACCACATACAGGCGGAACTGCAACCTGTGACCGCAAAGCTGTCTGTGAAGTCTGTTCTCAGGAATACGGAAAAACTGCGCCTCACAGGGAAGCTGATTTTGATGATGTATGCGACACTTGCGGTATGGCGTTCAATGTTGCACAGGATGGTATACAGCTGACTGCCATGAAAATGGACAACAAACTTTATGTTTTTACAACTGCAAATATGTCAGTGGATTTCAATTATCTTTTTGCTCAGTATTCTTATAACAAAAATGATATAAAACTTGTTGTTGATGATAATGTTGAATCCGGTTATGTTCAGTTGGATCTGAGTGAACAGCTTGATACAATAACAGAAGACGGTGTGTATATCATCGACCAGAAAGTGTTCACCATACTGGAAGATGATTTTGAACTGCCTGAAATTATCCGTGCATATGCTCATATCGGTGAAGGTGAAAATACACAGGTTATTGAGTTCAATATTATGGAAACTCTGAATGTCAATGCCGATCATAAACATGTTGATGCAAACTCTGACAGTATCTGCGACCTGTGTGCAAAGATTTCAGAAGATGCACTTGACCACGACCATGTTGACAGTGATTTCAGCTGTTCGTGTGACATCTGTGGATATCCCGTTTACTATTGGGGAGATATGAACATGGATGGAAAAGTAACTGCAGCCGATGCGAGAATGGCATTGCGAATATCTGCTAAATTAGATGAAATGACTGAATATGCACTTCTGGTTGGTGATATCAACCAGGACGGCAAACTCACAGCAGCCGATGCCAGAAAAATTCTCAGAATTTCCGCAAAACTTGAATAAAAAAATTCCCCGATTCATTGAATCGGGGATTGTTGCTTTTACTGCATTCCTGCAATATTTTTTTTAATTTCAGACATTCTTCTGTCGAGTTCTGCATTGACCTCTGCGCAGTTTTTCAGCTCCTGCTGAATCATATCAGCATTTGAGATATTTTTTTTATAATTCAGCTGGTGTTCAAGACTTGCCCAGAAATCCATCGCAATTGTTCTCAGTTGTATTTCAACACGCATAAATTTTTTTTCTTCTGCAAGGAAAATCGGCACTTCAACTATAAGATGCAGGCTTCTGTAACCGTTTGGCTTTGGGTTTTCTATGTAGTCTTTTTTCTGTATAAGCGTGATGTCATCCTGACTCAGAAATGCATCTGCAAGCATGTAAACATCATCAATAAAAGTGCAGATTACACGGATTCCTGCAACATCGTTGATGTTTTTTTCGATAGATTCACACGTTATGGGCAGATTTTTTCTTCTCAGCTTGTCTTTAATGCTTTCAACGGATTTAAGTCTGCTTTTTACATCGGCAATGGGGTTTCTGTCGTGCTGAAGTGAAAATTCTTCGTTGAGAACGTTGAATTTTGTTTCAATTTCCATTATGGCGCAACGGAAATATGCCATAAGAGTTTTGAATGTATTTGATTGCAGTTCAAAATGTTTGTTCATATTATCAGTCCTTAGTTTATTTATTATATCATTTTTCGTCATATATTGTCAATGACCGCAGCAGGAGAAAACTCTGCTCCGGTCTTTTTCTTATCTGTAAATTATTTCAACTGCATGTGCAATTCCCGGAATCGATTCGTTCTGAAGTGAGGATATGGGAGAGAGAAGAGCACCCGTTGCAACAACGAGAATACGTTTGAGCTCTTTCTTTTTCATTTTTTTGAAAATGTGAGAGCACAGCACACTCGCACAGCATCCGCAACCCGAACCGCCTGCATGAACATCCTGTTTTTCCCTGTCATAAATCATCATACCGCAGTCATTGTGAACTTTTGAAATGTCAACATTTTCACGTGTTTTCAGAAGTTCAAGAAGAAGTTCCGTTCCCACATAGCCCAGATCACCTGTCAGAATTAAATCATAATCATTCTGTGTGGTGTTTGTGTCCGTCAGAAAATCTTTTATAGTTCTTGCTGCGGCAGGTGCCATTGCCGCACCCATGTTGTTCGGGTCGGTTATGCCAAGATCCTGAATTCTTCCGAACATTACTTTATCAATAATAATACCGTTTTGCTGTCCGTATTCAAGCACTGCAGCGCCTGCCGCTGTTGCTGTCCTTTGTGCTGTGGGTGTTCTCTGACCACCGTATTCAAGAGGAAAACGGAACTGCTTTTCTGCTGAACAGAAGTGCGATGAAGTCGAGGCTATTGCCGTGTTCGCAGCTCCCGAATCAACAAAAACCGAAGCTGTAGCAAGGGACAGAACCATGGTTGAACATGCTCCGTACATTCCCACATACGGAATGTTCATCTCCCTTATTCCGAAGGTTGAGCCTGTACATTGGTTAAGCAGATCACCTGCAAAAATCGCATCAATGTCAGCAGGTGTTTTTCCTGCGTATTCCGTTGCAAGAGTAACTGCTTTTTTGTGAAGCTCACTTTCTGCCTTTTCCCATGTGGACTGTCCGATTCCGTCATCGGGATAAAGAAAATTAAAATCATTCCCGAGAGGTCCTTCTCCTTCTGTTTTTGAACCAACTCCTGCACTGCCGATTATTCCCGTACTGCCTGAAAGTTTTAATGTATATCTTCCGATTCGTTGCATTTTAATCACCGTTTGTATTTTGTGAACCGTATTATTAATTATTCATAAAGTATATTTACAACTATTGCAATATTGTTTTATTTTTGTTATAATTTTATGGTAATTATCCGGAAGGAGAGGCTTTGGATGTTTATTATAATGGCAGTACTTGCAGGTGTGATTGTAGGCATTATTGATGCTTTTGTTTTTCAGAAAGAAAAAAAATTCATAAAACTGTTTTTTGTTATGATTGCTGATGGGCTTTGCAGTAATTTTATTGCAATGATAATTGCAGATATATTACTGAAATATGTCAACGGAGAAACACTTTTTCCTGTTTCTGAGCGTTCGGCAAATTTTCCGTACATATATTTTGCAATAGTTTTGTTTGTAGGTGTTGTGTGGTCATTTATTTTCGCAGTAATAGACGGTAAACTGTTTTACACAAAAGGTGAACAGAGCAAGAAAAAGTATTATGTATTGAAAATTGTTTCTGTTTTGTTGTTTGCGCTTGGTGTTGCGGCATTTACAGGTACAATCTGGGGAAAAGGAACTTTCGGAGATATTTCAACGGACCAGATGATTGTCAATCTGTTCACACCGAAAGAAGGAACAAGTGACGATGTAATGATAACGCTTTGGACAGGTCCTGTTTTGCAGACTTTTGCAGCAACTGTTGCGTATATTCTTTTTGTTTTTTCATCACGTGTGCTCAATTTCCGCAAGGGTGAAAAGGAATACTGTATTTTTCCTGCTGTTGCAAGAAGAATTGTAAGCATCGTTCTTGCATTAGCAGTTCTGGTTGGTGGTGCAGCATACGGAATTGTAAAATTTGAACTTGTCAAGCTCTATAAGATGTATGCAATAGACGGAAAATTTATTGAAGAAAAGTTTGCAGATCCGAGAGAAGTGAAGATGCAGTTTCCGAAAGAAAAACGAAATCTTATTCATATTTATCTTGAGTCTGTGGAAAACTCTTATCTCTCAGTTGCTCAGGGTGGTTATCTTGGTGAAAACCTTATGAAACCGCTTACAGAACTCGCAAAAGAAGGTATCAGTTTTTCACATCGTGACAAAGGCTTCGGTGGTCCTGTTGCGACAGCCGGTTGTACATGGTCTGTAGCATCTATGGTTAATATGAATACAGGTCTTCCCATGAAAGTTCCTGTTGACGGAAACAGCTACGGAACTCCCGGAAACTTCCTTCCCGGTGCTGTAACAATAGGTGATATTCTTGAAGCACAGGGCTATGAGCAGTCTTTGATGTTCGGTGCAACGGCAAAATTCGGCGGTCTCAACTTCTTCTATGAAAGCCACGGTAATTTCAATATACTTGACTATGACGCGGCAAAGGAAAAAGGTTGGATTCCGGAAGATTACTATGAATGGTGGGGTTATGAAGACGACAAGCTCTTTGAATTTGCAAAAAATGAGCTGACACGTCTTTATGAAACCGGAAAGCCTTTCAATTTTGTAATGGAAACAGCCGATACACATTTCCCTGACGGATATGTCAGTCCCAATACTCCTATGACAAGAGAAAGTCAGTATGCAAATGTTATTGCATACAGTGCATCGGAAGTAGAGAAGTTTGTACGCTGGATACAGGAACAACCTTTCTATGAAAACACAACAATCGTTATGATTGGCGATCATAACAGTATGGATAAGAAATTCTTTGAAGATTTTGACAGTGAATATATCAGAACAACTTTCAATCTCATTCTTAATCCCGCACCGGGGCTTCTTGAAATTCCTGCAGAAAGAAGACAGAACAGATGGTATTTCAACGGTGATATGTTCCCGACCATTCTTGCAAGTATCGGTGTAAAAATTGAGGGTGAACGACTGGGACTTGGCACAAATCTGTTTTCTGATGTTCCCACATTGTTTGAAGAAAACGGTGGTGAAGAAGGTTGGAAGGAAATAAGCTCAATGTTTGAAGTCGGCAGTAAGTTCTATATTGACAATATTCTTTCAGGTGACAACGCTCCCTTTGAGAACAAGAATGTTACATACTATTAATATAATGAGGTGTTTGAAATGAGTAAATATGTTATCGGTGTTGACTACGGTACACTTTCAGGCAGAGCTGTTATTGCAGATGCAAAAACGGGTGAAGAAAAGGCAAGTGCCGTTTATGAATATCCCCATGCTGTTATGGATGAAACATTGCCCGACGGCACAAGACTCGGCACAGACTGGGCATTGCAGCATCCTCAGGACTATCTTGATGTCCTTGCAAACACAATTCCTGCAGTTCTCAAAGAAAGCGGAATCAGTGCAGAAGATGTTATCGGTGTGGGTACAGACTTCACAGCCTGTACACTTATTCCCGTCAAGGCAGACGGTACACCTCTTTGCTTTCTGCCCGAATATGAGCACGAACCTCATGCTTATGTAAAACTCTGGAAGCATCATGCAGCACAGGATAAGGCAAACAAGCTCAATGAGATTGCAGAGCAGAGAAAAGAAAAATGGCTCAATAACTACGGCGGAAAGATTTCATCAGAATGGGCTATTCCGAAAATCTGGCAGGTTCTTGACGAAAAAGAAGAAATCTACAATGCCGCAGATATGTTTATCGAAGCTGCAGACTGGATTGTTTGGCAGCTTTGCGGAAACGTGACAAGAAACTCCTGTACAGCAGGTTATAAAGAACTCTGGAACAAGACAACAGGCTATCCCTCAAAGGATTTCTTTAAGGCACTTGACGAAAGACTTGAAAATGTGGTTGAAGATAAGCTCGGCACAGAAATCATGCCTCTTGGCTCAAAGGCAGGCGAAATCAACGAAAAGGCAGCTGCACTCACAGGTCTTAAAGTGGGTACAGCCGTTGCAGTTGGTAATGTTGACGCTCACGTATGCGTTCCTGCAGTGGGTATTGACGGTCCCGGCAAGGTTCTTGCTATCATGGGTACTTCAACCTGTCATATGCTCATGGGTGAAGAAGAACTTCAGGTTCCCGGTATGTGCGGTGTTGTTGCAGACGGCATCATGCCCGGATTCTACGGCTATGAAGCAGGTCAGAGCTGTGTTGGCGACCACTTTGCATGGTTTATCGATAACTGTCTTCCCAAGGAATATTATGATGCCGCAGAAAAAGAAGGTATGAACATTCATAAGTACCTCCGTTCAAAGGCTGAAGTGCAGAAACCCGGCGAAAGCGGACTCGTTGCACTTGACTGGTGGAACGGCAACAGAAGTGTTCTCGTTGACGTGGACCTTACAGGTATGATGGTCGGTATGACACTTGCAACAAAGCCCGAGGAAATCTACAGAGCACTTATTGAAGCAACAGCATACGGCACAAGAGAAATTATTGAAAATTACCGCAGAAACGGTGTTCCCGTTGAGGAATTCTATGCTTCGGGCGGTATCAGCCAGAAAGACCCCATGACAATGCAGATCTATGCAGACGTTCTGGGTATCCCCGTTAAAATCGCAGGCTCAATGCAGGGTCCCGCACTCGGAAGTGCTATCTTCGGTGCTGTTGCAGCAGGTGCAGAAAAGGGCGGTTGGGACAATGTTTTTGATGCCGCAAGAGCAATGGGACAGGTCAAGAATGTCGTTTACGAGCCCATAAAAGAGAATACAGAAGTTTATGACAAACTTTTTGCAGAATATAAGATTCTTCACGATTACTTCGGAAAAGGCGAAAATGATGTCATGAAACGCCTTAAGAAAATCAAAATAGAACAGAGAAAGTAAAACATAAACACATGCAGGCACTTTCCAAAAGAAAGTGTCTGTTTTTTTGTGTTAAAGTATTGACAAATACAAAATGATGATATATAATATCGGTAAATTTTCTTCATTGCTTTAAAGTAATGACATAATAAAGGAGAGATAAATGTGGCAATCAAAGTTATTCTTTTAGTTGTATTTTTTGCAAGTATGATAGGTATCGGCATATATTGCCGTAAGAATGCCACAGACGTTAACGGATTTGTTCTCGGCGGCAGAAGTGTCGGTCCCTGGCTTACGGCTTTTGCTTTCGGTACATCATATTTTTCTGCAGTTATTTTTATCGGCTATGCAGGTCAGTTCGGATGGAATTTCGGTCTTGCATCCACATGGATTGGTCTGGGCAATGCTTTCATCGGCTCACTTCTTGCATGGATCATTCTCGGCAGAAGAACAAGAGTCATGACACAGCACATTGATTCAAGAACAATGCCCGATTTCTTCGGCAAGCGTTTTAATTCGGATTCACTTAAAATTGCCGCATCGGTGATTGTTTTTATATTCCTGATTCCTTACACAGCATCACTTTACAACGGGCTTTCAAGTCTTTTCAATATGGCATTTGACATTCCGTATTATGTGTGTATAATAGTAATGGCTCTGCTGACATGTGTATACGTTGTTTTCGGCGGATACATGGCAACGGCGATCAACGACTTCGTTCAGGGAATCATAATGCTTGTGGGGATCGTTGCTGTTGTTCTTGCCGTTCTTAAATCAAACGGCGGATTTACAGAAGCTGTTACGGCACTTTCTCAGATTGAAAATCCCGTTTCCGAAATGAGCGGTTCATTCACTTCATTCTTCGGTGCAGACCCTCTTTCATTGCTGTTTGTTGTTGTGCTGACTTCTCTGGGCACATGGGGACTTCCTCAGATGGTCGGCAAATTCTATGCCATCAAGAGTGAAGATTCAATCAAAAAAGGTACTATAATTTCAACTGCATTTGCACTTATTGTTGCAGGAGGATGTTACTTCCTCGGCGGTTTTGCAAGACTTTACGGCGGTCTGCCCGGTATTGTTTCAGATGCAGGTGTTGTAGCTTTTGATAAAATCATCCCCTCAATGCTCAGTACACTTTCACAGTTTTCCTGGGGTGACATAGTTATTGCTGTTGTTATTGTTCTTGTTCTTGCAGCATCGATGTCAACACTTTCTTCTCTTGTTCTCACATCAAGCTCAACTCTTACTCTTGATGTCATCAACAGAAAAGAGAAGATGACAGAAAAGAAAAAACTTCTCGTTATGAGAATTTTTATAGCCTTCTTCGTTATCGTTTCAGCAGCAATTGCCATTGTGAAAGATATGTTCGGATTTACATTCATCGCACAGATGATGGGCGTTTCATGGGGTGCTCTTGCAGGTGCTTTCCTTGCACCGTTCCTTTACGGTCTTTACTGGAAAGGCACAACAAAGGCATCAGTCTGGACATGTTATGCATTCGGCATACTTATCACACTCATTCAGCTTCTTGTGTCTTTCGGTGTGATTACTTTCACCACACCCGTGCTGTCATACCTCTTTGCATCGTCCATCAGAAGCGGTGTTCTTGCAATGGTAGGCGGACTTGTAATCGTTCCCGCAGTAAGCTTTGTTACACCTAAAATGAAAAAAGAAGAAGTCGAAGAAAAGTTCGTATGTTATGATAAAAAAGTTCTTGTTTCCGTCAAGGAAACTCTGGAAGAAAAATAATACATATTTAAGGAGTTTTTAAATGCCTATTACAGAATTTCTCGAAAGAAATGCAAGGCTTTATCCCAACGATGTGAGCCTTGTTGAGATAAATCCCGCAAATCAGCCCGAAAGAAATATCACATGGAGAGAGTATAACCTCATCGAAGCATCGGAGCCTGAAAAATACCGCCGTGAAATGACATGGCGTGAATTTGATGTCAAAGCAAACCGTTTTGCCAATTTCCTTTTCACTAGAGGCATCAGAAAGGGCGACAAGGTTGCAATTCTTCTTATGAACTGTCTTGAGTGGCTCCCGATTTACTTCGGTATTCTCAAAACAGGTGCTCTTGCCGTGCCCATGAACTACCGTTATGCGGCAGACGAAATAAAATACTGTGCAGACCTTGCAGATGTCAGAATGCTCGTTTTCGGACCCGAATTCACAGAACGTGTGACTGCAGTCAGAGATGAAATGAAGATCGACGACTATTTCTTTGTGGGTAAGCATGACGAAACTCCCGATTATGCAGACAATTACGCAGAGATGACATACTACTGCTCCACAATCGTTCCTCCCGTTGAAATCAGTGATGATGACTATGCGGCAATCTATTTTTCATCGGGTACAACAGGCTTCCCCAAGGCTATTTTACATACTCATGCGGCTCTTGTTCACTCATGTAAGGCTGAACAGAACCACCATTCACAGACAAGAGATGACGTTTTCCTTTGCATTCCTCCTCTTTATCATACTGGTGCGAAAATGCACTGGTTCGGCAGTCTCTTGTCAGGCAGTAAGGCTGTTCTTCTCAGAGGTGTCAAGCCTGAATGGGTGCTTCAGGCAGTTTCAGAAGAAAAAGCAACTATCGTGTGGCTTCTTGTGCCATGGGCTCAGGATATTCTCGACTCAATTGACAGAGGCGAGATAAATCTTGATGATTACAGAATAGCACAGTGGAGACTTATGCATGTCGGTGCACAGCCTGTTCCTCCCAGCCTTATCAAGCGTTGGAAGACTGTATTTCCCAATCACGATTACGATACAAACTACGGACTTTCTGAGTCAATCGGTCCCGGATGTGTTCACCTCGGTGTTGAAAATATCCATAAGGTTGGCGCAATCGGTGTTGCAGGCTACGGCTGGCAGACAAAGATCGTTGACGAGCACAGAAATGAAGTGGCACAGGGCGAAGTGGGTGAACTTGCTGTCAAAGGTGCAGGTGTCATGAAGTGTTACTATAAGAACCCCGAAGCATCTGCAGAAGTTCTGACAAGTGACGGTTGGCTTCTTACAGGCGATATGGCTAAAATGGACGAAGACGGCTTTATTTACCTCGTTGACCGTAAAAAAGACGTTATCATCAGCGGTGGTGAAAATCTTTACCCCGTTCAGATTGAAGATTATCTCAGAGCTTACGATAAAATCAAGGACGTTGCTGTTATCGGTCTTCCTGATAAGCGTCTTGGCGAAATTGCAGCGGCAATTATCGAAATCAAGCCCGATATGACCTGCACCGAAGACGAAATCTATGAATTCTGCGGTGATCTTCCCAGATACAAGAGACCCAAGAAAATTATCTTTGCTTCTGTTCCCAGAAATCCCACAGGTAAGATCGAAAAGCCGAAGCTCCGTGAGATTTACTGCGGTGAAAGACTTGTTGAAGCACAGACGACGAATTAAACAATAATTTAGCGGAGCTAAATTATTGTTTCAATTGGCAATTAGCAATTAGCAAAGCGCAATTTCGGAAAAGGCTTTGCCTTTTGAACCATTATAAATGGGGTAAGGGGTGAAACCCCTTCATCAATTGCGAATGATAGATTGTCAAGTTAAGTGCAACACTTTAATAATTCAAGAGTAAGAATCTCAGCAGGAGATTTAAAACCAAATCGTTTTCTTGGTCTGTTATTGATTAAATCAACAACAAAAGATAAAAGGTCATCT
>JAFXLD010000094.1 GCA_017531385.1 Clostridia bacterium | reverse complement strand
TCCGACACTTTTGCCGAAGGCAAAAATTTCATATTTGTAAAACAAATATTTCATATCCGTCACTGACGGATATTTCACTCGCACCAACGGTGCGAATTTCATTCAATAATTTATCGGCGGAGTCGATAAATTATTGTTTATAGGAGGAATGTTTTTGAAAAAAATAATATCAACAATTCTCATATTGGTTTCGGTATGCTGTATTTTTTCCTCCTGCAAAAAGGAAGAAGAGGAAACAGAGCTTTATTATCCCGTGACGGAAGATTTCAGAAGTCTTGACCCGCAGATAGCAACCGACGATTCATCAAAACTCATTGCATACAACTGTTTTGAGGGACTTGTAAGAGTCAACGAAAAGGGCGAAATCGTGCCTGCAGGGGCTGAGACATGGAGTGTGTCTTCCGATTCATTGACATATACATTCAGTCTGCGCCGTGATGCAAAATGGTATCTTACAAACACATCAAAGGAAGAGCTCAGCGACACAGACCCCGAAAAATCCGATCTTCCGATGAATTTTGACACAAGAGTCACCGCAAAGGATTATGTTTTCGGTCTGAAAAGGGCTGTTGATCCCACAACGGGAGCCGCAGACGGAAAATATCTTGCGGCGATAAAAAATGCCACTGATATTCTCGAGAGCAGAAAACAGGTAAGTGAGCTTGGTGTTGAAGCCATTGACGACTATACCCTTAAAATCACTCTTGATTATGCCGACCCCAATCTTCTTTATTATCTCACAAGACTTGCGGCGATGCCTTGTAATGAACAGTTTTTCAACGCCTGTAAGGGCAGATACGGTCTTGCAATGGAGTATGTGCTCTGCAACGGTGCATACATGGTCTACCGTTGGAGCTTGGGTTCTGTTATAAGGCTCGAAAACAATCCTCTTTATACGGGGAAAGACAAGGCACAGAACGACAGAGTATGGGTTTATTATGTTGAAGATGCGTCATCCGTTGCAGGAAAAATCGAAGCAGGCACTTACGATGCAGGCTATGTTTCTGCAACTGATTCATTATTGTTCGATGAAAAAGACGGATTCTCGCTCACAGCGAGAAGCGATGTCCTCTGGGGCTACTGGTTCAACGGAAAAACACCCGAGTTTGCGGTTACCGATTTAAGACTGGCTTTTGCCGCTTCAACGGACAAAAGTCTGCTGACGGCACCCGATTATATCCGTGAAAAAACAGACAGAGTTCTGCTCAGCTGTGTTTCACCTTATTTTGAGTATGCACCTCATCCCGTTGAGTATGATGAGAAGAAAGCGGCGGCATATTACAAAACTGCTATGGAAAACAGCGAGGATATCACGGCTTCAATGGCTGTGACAGTCCTGACAACAGAGGACTTTGCCGACAGCGTCAAAAAACAGATTCAGATATGGCAGAGAGTTTTCGGTACCGATGTAAAAATTCAGGTCGAATCAAGAGAAACTGCCGTGAATATGCTCATTTCAGGAAATTATCAGGTGGCATTCCTGCCTGTTACCGTAACAGCCACAAACACAGCAGAATTTTTCAGAACATTTATGACCGGATCTGATTATAATGTTGCAGGATATGCTAATTCTAATTACGATAATCTTATAAACTCACTCACAAAAACAATGACACAGGAGCAGAAAGCCGAGGTTTACAAAAGCTGTGAGCAAACGCTTATTTCTTACGGTGTTGTAATTCCCGCATTCACTGAGGCTTCATATTTCGTGACAGGAAAAGATGTAAGCGGAATATATTCATTTTCCGAGAGTGAAGTTTATTTCAGAAACGGACTTTTTGTGTAAAAAGGAGATAAATTTATGTCAGTATTAAGACCTTTTAAAGCTGTGCGTCCCACAAAAGAAAATGCCGACAAGGTTGCGGCGTTACCATATGATGTTATGAACAGTGACGAAGCAAGAGAAATGGTAAAGGACAAGCCATGGTCTTTTCTTCATGTTGACAAAGCAGAAATCGACCTGCCCGAGGGTACTTATTTATATGATGAAAAAGTGTATCTGAAAGCAAGAGAAAATCTTGACAGACTCTCTGCAGAGGGTATCTGCAAAGAGGACGAAAAGCCCTGTCTTTATATCTATCGCCAGATAATGAACGGCAGAGCACAGACGGGTATCGTGGGCTGTGCTTCGATTGATGATTACATGAATAATGTTATAAAAAAGCATGAGCTTACAAGAGCCGACAAAGAGGCAGACAGAATCAATCATGTTGATTACTGCGATGCCAACACAGGCCCCATTTTCCTGACATACAGAGGAAACGAAAAGATAGACGGAATCGTTGCAAAGTATACAGCACTTGAGGCAGAATATGACTTCACAACAGAAGACGGCATCAGAAACATCGTATGGGTTGTAAGTGATGACGGAGATATAGCATCACTTACCGAAGCTTTTGAAAAAATCCCTTATCTTTACATCGCAGACGGTCATCACAGAGCCGCATCTGCCGTAAAGGTGGGTATGAAGCGCCGTGAAGCAAATCCCTGCTATGACGGCACAGAGGAGTTCAATTTCTTCCTTGCTGTTTATTTCAAGAGCGATGACCTTGCAATCATGGATTATAATCGTCTTATTGCAGATTACAACGGCAAGACAAAGGATGAAATAATCACAGAGATTGAAAAGAATTTTACGGTTGAAAAGAAAGACGCAACTTATCATCCCGAAATGAAGCACACATTCGGTATGTATATCGGCAAAGAGTGGTACAAGCTCACAGCGAAAAACGGCACATTCGATGGAAATGACCCCGTTGACCGTCTTGATGTTTCAATTCTGCAAAAAAATGTTATCACACCCGTTTTCGGAATCGAAGACCCGAGAACAGACAAGAGAATCGATTTCGTGGGCGGAATCAGAGGTCTCGGAGAGCTTGAAAGAAGATGCGAAATTGATATGCAGATTGCATTTTCGATGTATCCCACAACACTTGACGACCTTATGGATATTGCCGATGCAGGTCAGATAATGCCCCCGAAGTCAACTTGGTTTGAGCCGAAACTTTTAAGCGGGTTGTTTATTCATAAACTCAGTTAAACAAAAAATTCGGAGCCGTACTTCTGTACAGCTCCGTAATTTTTTTTATTTAGCCATGTTATCAAGATAGCTGAAGCCTACGCCTTTGAATTTAATCTTTACGGTGTGGCTTCCGACGTCTGTCTTGATTTTTACAACAGAAACTTCATCGTCAATCTTTTCGATTTCATATTTGCCGTCTGTTTCAACGGATTCGATGGGCTTGTGCGCAAAAATTTCTGTGAGCACCTTGAATTTCTTGTCCTGAGTATATGTAAGAGTGAATGTGTTTTCGCTTCTGTTGTGCTTGTATTCTTCAATCTTGCCTGTTACTGCTCTGGGATAAGGTCTTTTAAGCACTTCACCGAGAGGTGACTCAAGCAGACCGTCAAAGTATGCCCAGTAAGTGTTGCTCCACTTGTTACTGTCAAAGAGATTCAGCAGGAATTCGATATGGTGAAGCCACTCTGTGCCCTCTGAATATCCGCCCCATTCACCTACGATAAGAGGCATTTCCAGGTTGTGATCCTGTTCACGTTTTCTCTGGTCAAAAATCATCTTGACTCTGTCGCTGTTTGCGTGCTTGTATGCGGGAGTGTCCACCATCAGGTCATAGGCATGAGGTGCAAAAAGCTGATTTTCGTCTCTTTTTCCGTCAACGGTAATGGGTTTTACCTCGCACTTGATACCCATGTTGGAATAGTAGCTGTTCTCGATGAAAAGTATCGGATCCTTTGAAACTTTTCTGATTTCCTTTGCTGTGGAATTGAGGAAAGGCATATATTTCTGAGTATCGAATTTGTTTATAAGAGGTGCTGCTTTGCAGACGATTTTTTTCATGACATCGCCTGAATACTGGTCAAGCACATGGATAAATCTGCCCTTTGTGAGAGCTTCTTTGATGAGCTTTGCCTTGCTGATGTCTTTGTCTTTAAGTGTGGTTTCAGCAACGGAGCTTATGAGTCTGAAGAAAGTTTTTCCGCCGTCTGAACCCGGGAAAGGCTCATTCATAACGTCATAGCCGAAAAGTGCGGGATGCCCGTCGAATTTTTCTGCGATATGAGCCCACATTTTTCTGTATGCTGTCTGCACACCGAAGCCGTCGTTCCAGAAATTATCAAAAGCTCTGTGCACGGCTTTGCTGATAAAATAGCTCTCAGCCCATACAAGCTTGGGGTTTGTGTATTTGTAGCCGTCTGTGTAGCAAGCCCATGCGGGAGCGCCGTCTCCCGGTCCGTTACCCCAGCCTGAATACAGATCCTGATGCATATCAATGTAAGCATAGATTCCCGCTTGGGCACATTTGTCAAGGATTTTTTCTATCGCATCAAGATATTCCTCGTTGTATTTGCCTTTTTCGGGCTCAACAGCTTCCCATGTGATGCCCAGACGGATAATATTCATACCGTTCTTTACGAATTTTTCAATTCTGCCGTCTGTCCACTCATATTCAAAATTTCTTTTTCCTGTTTCTGCGTCATAACAACCCTTGTCGCAGACATTGATGCCGTTGAAAATTCGCTCTCTGCCGTATTCGTCCAGAAGGACCTTACCTTCGGTGCGTATTTTTTCCATAATCCACCTCTGAAAAAAAGTGAGTAGTGAGAAGTGAGGAGTTTATGAAGGGGTTTGGCCCCTTACCCAATCATAATAGAGCGTTAGCGGAACAAGTGCGTAGCACTTCCGACACTTCTAACTCCTAACTTCTAACTTCTAACTCATCAATAAATTATTATTTATATTATACCATACCATAATATGTTATTTCAATAGCAAAACAATAAATTGACAAATCCCATATATTTTGTTACTATATAACAAAAGGAGAGGACCATAATGAAAAAGATAATTGCTGTAATTCTGGCTGTTCTGATGCTTTTTACAACAGCTGTTACCGTTTTTGCAAATTACAGAGAGCCTGTTGACGGAATAAAAATGGTTTCGGGACTCAATCCCGTTGTAAAACTCATTGACGGAAATAAATTTGAATACATAATCTATGCAAGAGATATGGAAAAACTGACAAACGGTGATTTTACTGTTTCTTATGCAGAAAATCTGAGCCTTGTTTCATTTGAAGAAACGGGCAATCATGATATGTGTTTTTATAACGATGCAGATAATACGGTAAAAATTTCATTCATGTACAATGAAAGCAATCAGGAAACAACGCTTAAAATGTTCGTTCTCACTTTTGAATATACGGACAAAGCTGTTTATCCGTCACTCAAAGTCACAAACATTGCAGGAACCTATATAAAGAGTGTTGCCGAAGTGGTTGTTCTTGATGAAAGGGAAGAAACACCCGCTGTCAGCACAATAAAAGGCGATGTTGACTTAAACGGCAAAATCACGGCAGCAGATGCAAGACTGGCTCTTAGAAAAAGTGCAAAGATTCAGACTCTTTCATCCGAGCAGATGAAAAATGCCGATGTAAACGGTGACGGGGTTGTGTCTGCAACAGATGCAAGACTGATTCTCCGCTACACAGCAGGACTTATTAAGGAATTCTGATATGGATAATGAAAAAGGAATAATAGGGCGGTCGTTAAGGGCCGCTTTTCCTTATACCGTGCCGATTCTTGCAGGTTTTTTGTTTCTCGGAGCCACTTACGGCATATATATGAATGTGTCGGGATTCAGTTTTCTGTATCCTATGCTTATGAGCATGACCGTTTTTGCAGGCTCTGCCGAGTTTGTTGCAGTCAGCCTTCTTCTGAGTGCCTTTGACCCGATTCAGGCATTTCTGATGATTCTTATGATAAATGCAAGACATCTGTTTTACGGAGTTTCTCTGCTTGAAAAATATGCAGGTACGGGATGGAAGAAATTTTATCTGATTTTCGGAATGTGCGATGAAAGTTTTTCCATAAACTGCTCCGTGGATATTCCTGAAAATGTTGACAAGGGCTGGTTTATGTTCTTTGTCACAATTCTCAATCAGTCATACTGGGTATGCGGTGCCACTCTCGGAGGTATTTTCGGCTCGTTCATAAATTTCAACACCGAGGGGCTTGATTTTGTTATGACAGCCATGTTTGTGGTGATTTTCCTTGAACAATGGCTGAAAGAAAAGAATCACACAAGCTCTCTTATCGGCATCGGACTGTCGCTTGTTTGTCTTATTATCTTCGGGCCTGACAAGTTCATGATTCCTGCAATGCTTTCAATTGCAGGTGTGCTGGCACTTGTGAGAAAGCCTCTTGAGAAAGGCGGTGCCGTGACATGACATTGACTCAGCAGATTATAACCGTTTCCATGGTCATTCTTGCAACGGTAATCACAAGATTTCTGCCGTTTATCATTTTTCCTGCAGGAAAGGAAACTCCGAAATTTATAAAATACCTCGGCAAAGTCCTGCCTGCCGCAGTTTTCGGACTGCTTGTGATATACTGCCTTAAAAATGTGAGCATCATGGACGGCAGTCACGGAATCCCCGAGCTTATTGCAATCCTCTGCGTTGTGGCGATTCATCTGTGGAAAAGACAGATGCTTCTGTCAATTGCGACAGGCACCGTGGTTTATATGTTGCTCATTCAGCTTGTATTCTGAAAGTTTTCCGTTTTTCTGATTGAAAAAAATAAAATAGTATGTTATATTTAAAAAAAAGTAAAGTTGGGAGAATTTATATGAAACACATCTTTAAATCTTCAGTCAGCATTTTACTCACTCTGATTCTCGCATTTTCAGTGGTTGTCATTCCCTCTGCAGAAACTGCAGAAATCGTTGACGGCAAATGCACATGCGGAGAAGAGCCCGAAATTTATGTTGCAGCTCTGGGTAGTGCAACACTTTATCTCAATGCGGACACACCTGACGAAAAGGTTATTTTCCGTCCTGAAACAATGACTTATGTAACACTTGTTGCAAAGCTTATCGGACCTCTTTTCTCACTTCTTCTCACAAAGGATTATGATGCTTTTGCAGACAAACTGATTCCCGCAGTTGACGGTGTTTTCGGTGCACTTGCAAACGATGAAGAAGGCAATTCCACACCCGATGTGACAACAAAAGAGGAGCTTCCCACAGACCCCACACACGGTCTTGAGGGAAACTACTACTTCGGTTACGACTTCCGTGCAGATCCGCTTACAATTGCAGATGATTTTGATAAATTCGTTGACCGTGTTCTTGAAATCACAGGTCATGACAAGGTGAGACTTCGTGCATCTTCAATGGGTGGCGTTATCACAATGTCATATCTTTACAAATACGGTACAGAAAAAGTCAAGTCCGTTATTCTTCAGTGCTGTCCCATTCAGGGTACTGCAGTTGCAGGCGATCTTTTCAACGGAAGACTTATGATAACGGAAGACTCCGTTTACCGTTATGCTCAGACAGCGCTTCCCTCACTTCTTGACGGATTCACAGCAAAGTTCGTTCTCGGACTTGTTGATATCGTTTACAAGAGCGGTTTCCTCGGCAATGTTCTTGAAATGGTTCAGCCCATTCTCGACAACTGTGCTCCCAGAGTTTTTGACGAACTTCTTGTTCCCGTATTTAAATCAAACTGCGGTATATGGTCATTCGTTCCTGATGAATACTACGAAACAGCAAAGGATTTCATGCTAGGTAGCAATCCCAATGCAGTCCTTGAAGCACGTATTGACGAATATCATTACAACGTTCAGTCAAGAGCAGGAGAGATTCTGGGCGGTGTGCTCGACAGCGGTGTGCCCGTTATGATCGTTGCAGGTACTGCAATCCAGAGAACTCCTCTTGTTCCCACATGGAAAAACGATTCCGACGGCACTGTTGACACAAAGTACGCATCAGTAGGCGGAACAATTGCAGAGCTTGGCACAACACTCGGTGAAACTTACGTTCAGGCGATTGATGACGGTCACAACCACATTTCACCTGACAACAGAATTGACGCATCAACCTGTGTTCTTCCCGACAACACATGGTTTGTAACACCCATGCTTCACAGCACAACACACGACGGTCACGGCGAATTCTACCGTTGGTTCTTTGAAAACGACGATGAAGGCGTAAATGTATGGTCAAATCCCGATTATCCTCAGTTCCTTGAGAATGACATCGCAGGACAGAAACTTGTTCCTCAGAAATAACAAGACGCAGAAAACCCATCGGCTTCACTTGGCCGATGGGCATTTTTTATGTTATGTAATTACTTTAATGCTACTTCCGTTTCTTGTTCGTTTTTCGGAATCGGTTTTCCCACAGGTGTGAAATTGACAACAAACAGTAGAATTTCAAACATCGCAAGGGGTACCATTTCCATTATTGCACTTTTGCCCATTATGCCGAAGGTGAGCAAAAATGTTGCAAGAATCAGAAATGAGCAGAGTGTGAATATTCCGAAGCGTCTGAATTTTTTTATATTGAAAATGAAAAACAGCGCAATGGGAGCTATGGTGAAAGCAATATAAAACCCTGTTGCAATCCAGTGGATAATTCTTTTGGGATTCCATGAATCAATGGGATGACCGAGTGTGAGAGCCACACAGATTATTCCGATAAAGCCCAGAATGCAGAGCACGTCAAGGAATCTGTTTCTGCTGTCATATTTTCTGTACATATACTGTGTGTTCAGCACGATACTGCCCGATGAGAGAATGCCCCATATCCAGAACCATATCTGACGGCCTGAGCCTTCGCAAAGCAAAGAAAGTGTGCCGAGCTCCGATGTGGGATCATTTCCCCAGCAGAAGGGAAGAATAAGTCCGTACACAAAAGCTGTACATAACGTAATAATACAAATCGGTTTTGCAAAAATTCTTTCAAGTTTCATTTTTTAACATCCTTTTCGTGATTTTTAGTCAAAATAGAATTCTTTCATATCATCAAGCCGCAGAAACATCGGATTCATACCATATGCGGCACCAACATCAATGTCAATCCATGTATCGGTGACAACGGCTCTGCCTTTGAACTGTTCTCCGAAAATAACGGTGGGGGTGTGACCGAAAACTGTTGTTATATTTTCAAAATATTTTTCATCAATGGAGGGTCTTGCCCAGAGCAGGTCATATGCTGAATAGTCCGAGAGCTTTTTATCTTTGCTGAAAGATTTAAAACCGCTGTGCACCAGAATAAAATCCCTGTCGTTTGCCGTCAATGTTTCATATAATGGGGCTTCTCTGAGATATTCGAAAATATATTCAATTTCCTTGTTTCTTGTTGCACGCAATGCCTCAACCGTCACATTGCCGCTGTTCGCCATCCATGTGGAAAAGATGTCGAGTTTGCTGCCCGTAAGTCTGTAAATGGATTCATCCGTTATTTCTTCAAACAGAAAATCACAGGCGAGCATCATGCTCTCGTGATTGCCGAGAATGAGCTGTGCATTCGGCTGAGCCATAAGCCATCTGAGGATTTTTATGCCGTCTTTGCCTCTGTCGATGACATCTCCCAGTATGTACAGAAAATCATCGTCAGAAAAATTGATTTTTTCAAGCAGTATTTTGAATTTTTCAAGAGGGTAGCCGTGAAGATCGGATGTAACGTAAATCAAAAGATCAACTCCATGTATATTCAGGTTATAAATCCGGACTGAATTCTGGTACAGTCCGGATTTTTATGAGTCTGAATATTTTGTTTTTTTATCTGATTTTATTCTTCAGAAATAAGAGTGTCAAAACCGAGCTTTACATTGCAGGTCCCGCAGTAGATGCTCCAGCTGTCATCCATATTTGAATCAGCATCCACCTGAACATCAGCACCGCAATTATCACATCTGAGAATTTTCTTCTCTCCGCAACCTGCAAATGCAAACAGCATTGCAAAAATCATCAGTAATGCGATAAAGTTTTTCATTATTATGTACACTCCTTGTCGTTTTTTTTAGTTTACTATATTTGATGCTTTGTGTCAATAATGTTGTAAAACAGTAGGTAGTTTTTTTGTCTTTTATGAGTTTTCCGAAAGTTCCTTTTGCTGGCTTTTGTAAATCTTTGTTGCGCTGACAGCACCGATGACGGCGCATATGAACGAATAAACAGCAAATACAAGGTATGTTATTGTATCGGGAGAATCGGGTACCATCTGTACGTATAACGCTATGTTGAGGAAACAGTTCACAACCATGAAAAATGTGTACTCAACAAAGGCAAACATCGTAAGAAAGCTTGTCAGCGTGCCGAGTATTGTTACAGTGCTGTCGAGGAAAACATACTGCGCGCCGAGATGTGGCAGTATAAACCACATTGCAACCAGAAGAATAGAAAAACCGAGCAGAAGCAGAGCCATATATTTCGGCTTCATTCTGCGCAAAACCGTGGATTGCTCCCATTTGTTTCTGTTCCAACGGATAAAGGTCAGAAGCTGAATCGGGAATGATACCAACAGCGCCGATAAAACTGAGGCGTAAAGGCTGTAATACACATAAACTGCCGCATAAATCAATGAATTTGCACTGCCAAGCAGACTTCCGTAACGGTTTACCCGTGATTGGAGAAAAGCCACAATCAGGGAAATATAAAGTGGCAGTATGCGGAAAAAACTCTGTCTGAAATATATTCCCGTAACGGTGATGAGTATTGCTGTACAGCCGATAAGTATGAAAGAGGGTAAATTCTTTTTAAAAAATGCTTTGCTCATGAATTGTTATTGTTTTCCTTAATAAGATTTTTTATTGTAATGACAAGAATGATAAGTGCTTCAATTCCCGTGAGAAGATACTGTAAACCGATGCACATAGCCATTTCTGAGCCTTCTGCAATAACTTCACCGTAAAGGAAAACAATTATTGCATATAAAACCGTCCACACACCTGAGCAGACAAGGGCAGAAATAATTCTCTTCTTTTTGCCTTTTGTCATCAATGCACCGCCGAATGCGAAAAGAAGAATGATAAGCACAAGCGTCAGTACATAGCCGAATGTGTCAGTGCCGTGCAGGTAAGCTCTTCTGTGCCAGCCGAACAGTTCAAAGAAAACTCCCACAAGCACGGGCAGAACGAGATAAATATATTTTCTCGGTTTTTTGCTGACTGCAAGAACTGCAACAGCCAGGCTGAGTGCAGCCGCAACACCGTAAAGCATAATGGAAATCGGGAAAAATACGTTGTTGCCCACAACATTTGCTTTTTCATTTGCAAAAACAAGACCGTCAGGGCCGAGATTGTCGCCCTCTCTTACTTTTGTGATGCCAAATGCCTTCATATCGTCGATGAGTTTTTCATTTTCAGCTTTGTCGAAGCAGTTGAAGGCTTTCCAGTATCGCCAACTGATTTCGCTTCTTTTTATGTTGTTCAGATGCTCGTCGGTCTGAGCTTCATTTTTTGCATTCTCCCAGAGAGTATCTGCTTTTTCAATATCCTCTTTACTGAAACCGAGAGTTTCTCCCATGGAGTGATAAATTTTCAGATGTGCACCCTTGGGAACAGCTTTTTCTGTTATCATGTTGATAAACTGACGGATATTCGTCCAGCCTTTGCCGTAATAAGCCTCGAGAAACTCATCCATGTGTTTATTGAAATTTATATACGGATTCTGCATGAGTTTTGAGAGAAGATATGAACGCAGTTCACCGAATTCGCCGTCACACTCGTTCATGTAGTAGTTGCCTTCTTCATAAACACCGACAACATTATTATCGTGGAAGATTTTTATATTTTCCTGAATCACACCGAAGTCGGGGAATATGCCGAGAGTGTGGGCATAGTTTGTTGTGTAATCCCATACATAGATACGCTCGCAGATTTTGCCCCATGCTTCAAGGTCTGTCATAAGATCTCTGTTTGCAGAACAGGATTCATCGTCAAGAGAGTGTGCAAAGCAACATTCTATCGTGCAGAGACGGACGATAACATTTTCTGCAGGGACAACCTTTGCAGGAGCTTTTCTTGTGTAACGGTATGCAAATGTATCAATAGCCACATTGTCATAGCCTGCATCTTTCACAGCCTTTGCAACACGGTTTGCGAAGGTTATCATTGTGCCCGAATGTGAGCCGTTTTCGTCGTCGATTGCTTTGCAGTTTGTGCACTGACACATTTTTGCGTTTTCACCGCTGTCACCCTGAGTGAGAGAAATGATCTGCAGAGATGAATCGGGATTGTGCTTTTCTTCAAGAAGTGCCATAACTTCAGAAAGAACGAGATTATAAACATCTTCATTGGTAAGGCAGAGCTGTTCGTTCTGTCTTATGCCGTTATGGAGTGCAAAGTATTCGGGATTTGATTCAAAATATGTATCCCTTGAACAGAACTGTGAGCCTAAAGTGTGAGCAAATCCCGAAATATACTCAACAGTACCGCCGAGCTCTGAGGGAATTGTTCTGTAAGGGCTTCCGTTAAGACCGTTTGCAAGGGAATATTCAACATCACGGGGACTGAGCCAGTCCGTGTCGGTATATTCAAAATAGGGTTTGTACTCTGTCTTCTGACCTGCAGGGATGGTCAGATTCTTGTTTTCGGGGATTGAATAAAGCGTGGATGTGTACCAGTCGCAATCGCAGTATTTTTCGAGGAATGCGTAAACACCGTGGATGACACCCCTTGTGCCTGAGCCGAGAACTGAAACTTCGTTTTCTTTTGTTTCAATCACATAGCCGTTGTCGGGGATGTCAGCGGAGTAGCCGAGAGTGAATTTCAGTCCCTGACCTTCTTTTGAAACAGGGAATTCCTTGCCTGTTATCTGCTTCATATATTTTGAAAGTGTATCGCCTGCCGCAATGAGTCTTGCATCGTTTTCGTCATTGAGAACTATGTATCCGCCGTCTTTTGTTTCTGCTGCCGAAGAAAAAACGCAGAAGAATGACGAAAAAATAAGTATCATCGCAAGAATAAAACATAAATTTTTCATTCTGTAATCACCTTTTGTCATGTTTTCTTATATTATAACATACATAGCCGTGTTTTCAACATCTATATAAAAAATTTTCCACCACCAACGAAACCAAAATCATGAATGTTACCGTGAAGATTGTGAATTTCAGAAACTTTTGCTCGGCTTCAGACAACTTGCTGATTCTTGAAACAGAAAGCTATGCAAATATGACTTATAAATAAGTAAGACCTTATACAAAAATCCCCACCGTTGCCGATTGGGACTTATTATAGTTATTGGAGAATCAGCCTTCCTTGATTGCTGCCTGTGTCGCAATTCTGCTTAGTTGGCAGTTTACCGCCAACCACAGAAACAGAACTGTTTTTTCTCCTTTTTCCCTCGGTTTTCATGTGAAGAGGGTCATTCGGGTCTCCGTCAAAGCGAAGATACCAATCAAAGCCGTCTTGCCTTACTACAATCTTCACAACAAAGGCTTCAATCACACTTTCGGGGATGTCTTTTTCATCCGCATTTGTGTACTGCTCGAGAGCATATTGAAGCACCGTCAGCTTATCCTTGTAGTCTGTAATCACAGGCTCTTTATTTAGCTTCAGCTGAAGCTCCTCGATTTCGGCAGAAAGCTTTGCAATCTCTTCTTTAACCTCGGTAGTTTTCTTTGTGTAAGATTCTTTATCAATTTCACCCTCTGCCCTCATATCAATGAAATTACTGAGCTTTGTTCTGTGCCTTTCAATCTCTTTGCACTTTTTCTCGATGACAGCCTCATAATCCACATCATCCTCTTTGTCGTCAATGTGAGCTTCAAGCATTGAGTTTGCAAGAGCCAGCACCTTGTCCTTTTCCGAAAGATAATTGCGGAAAATAAGCCTGCATCTTCTGCAGAGCTCGTTATAACAGATTCTGTTTCGTTCATTCAGAAACAGTCTCCATTCTGATTTTTTACTTTTTGTCATTCTCGGAATAACTATCACACTCCTTTTTACTGTAGCGTTTCGGGTTGATTTTCGAGGAATTTTTTCTCTGTAAGGTGTTTTATTTTGTCTGCAGGGTAATTCCATTGACTACATATCAAAAGCCGGTTTTTGCCGTTTCACCCGAAATAGTTCCTGCCCCGGAATCTCACCGCAACGTCTTCACGCTCGCTTTATAAGGTCATGGCGTAGTATCACTTTCGGACGGTCATTCAGTTGTAAAAAAAAGAGCCTTTTTCGCCCTTCACCCATAAACAGTTATAAATTTCAAAAAATATTCCAATCAGCCGAAAAAAGTTGAAAAATTTTATAAATTGTTTTTTGGGCATAAAAAAAGAACCCCGATTTCTCGGAGTTCAAAAAATATATAAAATTTAGAATTTGCGGAAATATTCGATTTCCTTTTGCATTTTCCTGATTCGTTTTGCAACGGTTCCCTGACTTTTAAAGTTCAGGACCTTTGCAATTTCTTTTTGTGTATATCCGCCTTCCGTCAGCCTGAAAATAATTCTGTCCTCTTCACAAAGGCATTGTAAAAATTTCTTCTTAATATCAAGAAGCTCTGTATAGGTTGCAGGATTTTCAGAATACGGTATCTCATAGTCGTGCAGTTCATTAAACCCGACCACTTCGGGGAAAACCCATTTGCCGTTTTCATCTTTATATGCACCGTACCATTTTCGAAGGAAATTGTTCCTGTCGTAATTATTCTTTATGTTTGTGAAATCTTCTCTTTGCGGATGCTTTACACAGGCACTGATAATACCCGGAACATTCTGCACCTGAAGCAAAAGCGAAACAGTTTCTTCAACAGCGGTATCTGCCACGCTGTCAAGTATTTTAAGCATAAGCTCTTCCGAAAAGTCAACATCATCAGGATTGTCTGCAGGTTTAATCCCCATATTATCAAATTCCTTTGCAATAGCCTCTTCAAATTGCCAATTTCACATATCAGTAAAAGCCTCTATTGCATCAGATAAAACAGTTTCATCTTTGAGAATTTTCATAACCTCCCCGATGATGTATTTTTCATCGGCTTCCTCAAGAACTACAATAGGTGCGTTCTTAGTAAAATTCATAAGGTTTTTACGTTTATTTTTTCCGTTCTCATCACATATCGCTTTGATGAATGCGCTCTTGAATTGCTCACAAGCCTTTTCATATATTTTTGCCTCGGCGTTATTTTCTATCGGCCGCTTGTACGACTGATACTTAACAGTAAAATCATTTTTACGGTAATATTTGCGCAAATCTTCAATGCTTCCCGGCATATTTTCGTCAAAGATTCTGCTGTCAAAACCCTTTTCAAAAAGTTCTTTCTGAAATACCAATTTTATCACCTCGTTTATATATTACAGGTGAATTATACCGAACAAAAGTTCCTTTTTCAATCCCTTAAACTGTTACAGTCCGTTTTATGGGACTGTTTAACATAATTTTTTGTAATTCACGGGGAAGCTGATATAAAACACTGGTCATTATTTACAATGAATTCGATTCTTTATTGTGCCTTTCGACAAAATTTTATTTTTAAGCGTTACGTTTTGTTATTTTTGTCATCTATATATAAGAGAACAAGAAAAATGCTGTAATCTCCACATTTTTGCTGAAATATATTGAGAGAAACAATTTATTGTGCTATACTAATTTATTATAGTAAAGTCATACTAACTATTTTAAACGAGGTGTAACATGGCTGCAAGTTATAAGAAATTATTCAAACTACTAATCGACCGTGATATGAAGAAAAAAGAACTCGCCGAAAAAGCAGGCATCAGCATTGCCACCATTACAAAAATGGGCAAAGATGGTGCTGTTGTGTCAAGCGATGTCCTTGTAAAGATATGTACAGCTCTTGGGTGTACAATGGATGATATTGTTGAGATAGTAGATATTAAGGAGAATTAACTATGGTTACAAATAATACAGCCGGAATTGGCTTTGAAAAACAGATATGGGATGCGGCCTGCGTATTGCGTGGTAATATGGATGCATCAGAATATAAATCTGTTGTACTTGGGCTTATTTTCCTCAAGTATATTTCTGATAGATTTGATGAAAAGTATCAGGCACTTATTGCTGAGGGCGATGGCTTTGAAGAAGATGTAGATGAATATACTTCTGAAGGCATTTTCTTTGTACCCGAAAATGCACGTTGGAATGTTATTGCTTCAAATGCTCACACACCGGAAATCGGTACAATTATTGATGAAGCAATGCGTGCAATTGAAAAGGAAAACAAACGACTTAAAGATATTCTTCCTAAAAACTTTGCTCGTCCTGAATTGGATAAGCGTCGTCTTGGTGATGTAGTTGACCTTTTTACAAACATTAAAATGGTTGATGCAGGCTCAAGTAAAGATATTCTAGGCAGAACTTATGAATACTGTCTTTCTAAATTTGCCGAACAGGAAGGTAAACTTGCAGGTGAATTCTATACTCCTTCTTGTGTTGTTCGTACACTTGTTGAAGTTTTACAGCCATACAATGGCCGTGTTTATGACCCTTGCTGTGGTTCAGGCGGTATGTTTGTTCAGTCGGCAAAATTTGTTGAAAATCACCGTGGCAATATCAACGATATTTCCGTATACGGTCAGGACTCTAACCCTACCACTTGGAAAATGGCACAGATGAACCTTGCAATTCGTGGTATTGATGCTGATCTTGGCAAATTTAATGCAGACACTTTTTTTAATGATTGTCATCCTACACTTCGTGCAGATTACATTATGGCGAATCCGCCTTTCAATCTTTCTGATTGGGGTGCAGATAAGCTCACAGATGACGTTCGCTGGCAATACGGTATGCCACCTGCAGGCAATGCCAACTTTGCATGGCTTCAGCATATGATTCATCATCTTGCACCTAACGGCAAAATTGGTATGGTTCTTGCTAACGGTTCACTTTCTTCTCAGTCCGGCGGCGAAGGAGAAATCCGCAAAAATATCATCAATGCTGATTTGGTGGAGTGCATTATTGCAATGCCTACTCAACTTTTCTATACAACACAGATTCCCGTTTCACTCTGGTTCCTTGCAAAGAACAAAAAACAAAAGGGTAAGACCTTGTTTATTGATGCTCGTAAACTGGGTACAATGGTTACCCGAAAACTCAGAGAGCTGACAGATGAAGATATTGCAAAAATTGCTGACACTTACAACGCATACACAGACGGTACTCTTGAAAATGTAAAAGGCTTTTGTGCCGTTGTTGATACTGAAGAAATCGCCAAGCAGGATTATATTCTCACCCCCGGTCGATATGTAGGAATAGAAGAACAGGAAGACGACGGCGAACCTTTTGAAGATAAGATGAATCGCTTAACTTCTGAGTTATCAGAACTCTTTGCAAAGTCTCATGCTCTTGAGGCTGAGATTAAAGAGAGACTGGGGGCAATTGGTTATGGCATCTGAGTGGAAAACTTGTAGAATCAAAGATGTGTTATCTTATGTTGTTGACAATAGAGGAAAAACCCCGCCTATTCAGGATGAAGGATTTGAATTATTAGAAGTTAATGCAATATCAGCAACAGAGAAATTTCCTCAATACCAAGTGGTTCGCAAACATGGACGAGCGTGTTGTAATGACTGAAAATGAGCAAGGCGAAGCCGAGGCAAGAATTGTTGTAGGTAATGCCCGTATTATTCGTGATGCACTTCCCAACGCAACATTTATAGGTTTTACTGGAACGCCTGTATCTTCAAAAGACCGTAATACCCGTGAAGTGTTCGGTGAATATATTGATATTTACGATATGACTCAGGCTGTTGAAGACGGAGCAACACGTCCTGTTTATTATGAAAGCCGTGTAATACATCTTAAGTTGGATGAAAACACACTGAAACTTATCGACTCAACTTATGATGTTTTAGAGCAGCAAGCTGATGCTGTTACAATAGAAAAGAGTAAAAAAATGCTCGGTCAGATGGAAAGTGTTCTCGGTGCGGATTCTACCATTGAATCGCTT
>JAFXLD010000093.1 GCA_017531385.1 Clostridia bacterium | reverse complement strand
ATGTCGGCATAACAAAAGAGAATTTCAAGGAATTTTTTAACGACAATATTTTGTCAGCAGTTGAAGGGAAGTAATATTTATGAATTGCCTTACTCTTAAAAAATCAAACTGCAAAAACTGCTATAAATGTATCCGCCATTGTCCGGTCAAAGCCATCCGTTTTTCGGGCAATCAGGCGCATATTATAGGTAACGAGTGCATTCTGTGCGGTCAGTGTTTTGTTGTTTGTCCGCAGAATGCTAAAGAAATTGTCAACGAGGTTGAAAAGGTAAAAGTTCTTATTCAGAGCGGTGACCCCGTTGTAGTCAGCCTTGCTCCGTCGTTTATTGCAAACTATGACGGTGTGGGCATCAATTCTATGCGTTCCGCACTTCAGAAACTCGGATTTTTCGATGTTGAAGAAACCGCAATCGGTGCAACAATTGTTAAAAATGAATATGAGAGAACACTTGCGGAAGAGGAGAGAGATGTTATCATTTCTTCCTGCTGTCATTCAATAAATCTTCTGATTCAGAAGCATTATCCCGCAGCACTCGAATATCTTGCCGATGTTATGTCCCCAATGCAGGCACACTGTCAGGATATAAAAAAGCGTATTCCAAACGCAAAAACCGTTTTTGTCGGCCCTTGTGTTGCGAAAAAGGATGAGGCTGATTATTACGAAGGCATAGCAGATGCTGTTCTTACTTTTGAAGAGCTTACAGAATGGCTCAAGGAAGAAAATATTGTACTTGAGGCAGTTTCGGATAAGGATGAATTCAGCCGTGCAAGATTCTTCCCCACAACGGGCGGCGTGCTTAAAACAATGACTGAAGTGAGCGACTATACATACGTTGCCATTGACGGCGTTGAAAACTGCATTGCCGTTCTCAAGGATATTGAAAAGGGCAAGATTCACAAGTGCTTTATTGAAATGTCATCTTGCGTCGGCAGCTGTGTAGGCGGTCCCGTTATTGAAAAATATCACCACACCTCAAACATCAAGGACTATATTGAAGTTGCAAACTATGCAGGAAGCAAGGATTTTGAGGTCGACCAGCCCAAAGCAATCGAGCTCAAAAAGAATTTCAGTTTCATTGAAAGAAAGCTACCTTTGCCTTCAGAAACGGAAATAAACAACATTCTCCGTCAGATGGGTAAATTCAAGCCTTCCGATGAGCTTAACTGCGGCTCCTGTGGCTATAATACCTGCCGTGAAAAAGCAATTGCAATTTCACAGGGCAAGGCAGAATTTTCAATGTGTCTGCCGTATCTTAAGGATAAAGCAGAAAGCTTTTCCGACACAATAGTTAAAAACACTCCCAACGGACTTATCGTTCTCAACGAACAGCTTGAGGTTCAGCAGATAAACACCGCCGCAAGAAAGATTATGAATATCCGCTCTGCATCCGATGTTCTGGGTGACCAGGTAATCAGAATTCTTGACCCCAGCGTGTTTATGACCGTTCTTTCAACGGGCAGAGATGTTCGTGACCAGCGTGTATATCTTGCAGAATATAAGAGATACGTTGAGCAGACTGTTGTTTATGACCGTGACTCACACCTTCTTATCGGAATTATGCGTGATGTTACCGATGAAGAGACGGAGCGTGAAAAGAAGGAGAATATCAGCCGTCAGACCGTTGAGGTTGCGGACAGAGTTGTTGAAAAGCAGATGCGTATTGTTCAGGAAATTGCATCACTTCTCGGGGAAACAGCCGCAGAAACAAAAATCGCTCTTGCGAAGCTGAAGGAGTCGATTACCGATGAATGATTTGTGTGCAGATATCGGCTATAAAAGCGT
>JAFXLD010000007.1 GCA_017531385.1 Clostridia bacterium | reverse complement strand
TGATATTTCAGATGACCTTTTATCTTTTGTTGTTGATTTAATCAATAACAGACCAAGAAAACGATTTGGTTTTAAATCTCCTGCTGAGATTCTTACTCTTGAATTATTAAAGTGTTGCACTTAACTTGACAATCTATCATTCGCAATTCGCAATTGATGAAGGGGTATCACCCCTTACCCCTTTTATAATGGTTCAAAGGCGGAGCCTTTTCCGAAATTGCACATTGATAATTGCAAATTGATAATTTACATAGTCGATAGTCAGATGCTATAAGAAAGGAAAATGAATATGAAAATAGTCGCTACAACAAATGCACCCGGTGCAATCGGACCTTACAGTCAGGCAATGATAACAGGAAATCTCGTTTTTACTTCGGGACAGATAGCAATAAATCCCGCAACAGGTAATGTTGAAACAGAAACAATCGAAGATCAGGCTAAGCAGGTGTGCGAAAATCTTAAAGCTGTTCTTGAAGCTGCAGGTTCTTCACTTGAAAAGGCAGTAAAGACAACTTGCTTCCTTGCTGACATGGCAGATTTTGCTGCATTCAATGCAGTTTACGGTGAATACTTCACAGGCAAGCCTGCACGTTCATGTGTAGCCGCAAAAGAACTTCCCAAGGGAGTTAAATGTGAAGTTGAAGTCATTGCAGAAGTTTAAAAGTACATAAAAAATAGAGGTTATACGGATTGACCCGTATAACCTCTTTTCTTGTTGCGATTTCAGATAGCACCGAATACGAACTTGCAGACGAAGAGAATTGCAATAACTGTAACTGCAATGTCTTTCTTTGTAAATTTGCCCGTAAACAGAGTAAGGAGTGTGTACGCAATAGCGCCGATACCGATACCGTTTGCAATTGAATAGGTAAGAGGCATCATGATGAGTGTAAGGAATGCAGGAACTGCACTTCTCATATCAGTCATATCAACCTTTGCGAAGTTCTTGAGCATAAGAACGCCGACAAAGATAAGAGCAGGAGCTGTAGCTGCTGCAGGAATGATGCTTGCAACAGGTGAAAGGAAAAGACAAACGAAGAAGCAGAGTGATGTTACAAGGCTTGTAAGACCTGTTCTGCCGCCTGCTGCAACGCCTGATGCACTTTCAACAAATGTTGTGACAGTTGATGTACCGAAAACTGAACCTGCAAGAGTTGCAACTGAGTCACATGCCATTGACTTGTCAAGTTCGATGGGGTCGCCGTTTTTGTCAAGCATATCGGCTTCTGCTGCTGTGCCGTAGAGTGTACCGATTGTGTCGAACATATCAACCAGACAGAAAGTAACGATAAGCATGATAACTGAGAAAATGCTTCCGATCATTTCGCCTGAAAAAGCATTCTTCCATGCTTCAGGCTTGAATGCTGCGAAAAGACCGATTTCTGCGAAATCCTTGAAGGGCTGAGCAATTGTATCGAGGTTAAGCTCGAAAGCGGGTAACTGCCATGTTGCAACATAATAAATAACTGTTGTGATAAGAATACCGATAAGAACAGAACCCTTGACATTGAGCTTTGTAAGAACAGCAATAATGATAAAGCCGAGAAGAGCGATAACTGCGGGAGCAATATCTGCCCATGCAGCACCGTTGATTTTAACAAACTGAACAAGTGTATATTCGTTAGCCTGAATTATACCTACATTCTGGAAACCGATGAATGCAATAAAGAGTCCGATGCCTGCAGAAATTGACTTCTTGATACATTCGGGCATAGCCTTTGCAATGTAAGCTCTTGCGCCTGTTACGGAGAGAATCAGGAAAACAAGACCTGAAAGAAGGATAATAACAAGACCTGCCTGATAACCCTTGATTACGTCACCGCCGTTAAGAATCTGGGGAAGAACGAAAGATACAAAGAAGAATGAGTTAAGACCCATACCGCAAGCCTGTGCGAAAGGCATTTTTGCATAAAACGCATAAAGGAGTGTACCCACAACTGCGGAAATGATTGATGCAATGTAAACTGCATTCCAGATTGGCTGAATGCCGGGAACATCAAAGCTGAAACCGACAATCTGGTTGGGGTTGACAATGACAATGTAAGCCATTGCGAAGAATGTTGTAAGACCTGCAATGATTTCAGTTCTTACGTTTGAACCGCGTTCTGAAATTTTAAAGAACTTGTCCATTTTTCTACCTCTCTTTGCTTTTTTATATTTTATGGAAAACCACGTTAATATTATATATAATTTTGTAGCACTTTTCAATATATTTTGTATATTTTGATTGCTTTTGCGACAAAAAATTTCCGAGACTCACACAAAAGTGAATCCCGGATTTTTCGTTTTTTATTGTATACTTTGCAGCGTTATGTTTCCAGTGTCGTCAACAATATATGTGTAAATATATTCAGAAGCAACAGAACCGTCATCTTTATTTACATATCTGAATGTTATATTCACTGTTCCGCTTGTTATTGCGCTGAAATTAAAATTCTGTGTTCCTCCGCCGCCTGAAAGTATTGCAGATGAATCGGGAATATAATAACTTTTTGAAAGGGTGAGTATTCCTGTATCATCGTATGAATACTCCCATGAATAGCCTGATGCGGGGTTTGTGTATAATTCCACTGTTACGGTATTTTTGTTAAGCCCGAGCAGACTTATAACTGCTATCATAAGTGAAACCAGCTGACGCAGAAGAGAAAATAATGCAATCATATTAAACCCCTTTCATTTTATATATCGGAATTATAACAAACTATTATTAATTTGTCAATTTTTTATTCAAAAAAAGTTAAAAAATCCGTAATGTTTTTAACAAAATAGAGGAAAAATCACATTTATGCTTTACTTTTCAGTACACAATAACTATAATATAAAATGTATATATATACTCGGGAGGCAAAAAGTAAATGAAATTCAGATATTCTCATCCCTGTATGAAAATTATTGCATTTATGCTTTCTGTTGCAATGATGTTTACTGCAGTTTCTGCAGAAGTTTTTGCAATAGAAACGAATAACCAAAGTGAGCTCAGCTTCGCAACTGTTTCCGGACTTTCATATGTTTCGGAATCAAACAGAGGCGATTACAATGAAGCTTTTCTGCTTGATGCAGTTGCAAACGGCTATCAGTATAAACAGATAGACGGTATACTTGACTCTGCTTTTGAATCATTGAAAGCAAAGGTGGAAAATGAAAATCTTAAATATCTGCTTATAAACGGACCTCTTACATACAGCGGAGAGTACAGCAACCATGCAGCCGTTGCAGAGATGCTCAAAAAACTTGAGGCTGATACAGGTGTGCAGGTTATTGTAAATAGCGGTGTGACAGATGTGAACAGCGCTTCTGCTTCATCTTTTGCAAACGGCAAGAGAGAATATGTTGTGCCCGCAACTGCAAGTCAGTTCAGAACACTTTATGCAGAACTCGGCTATGATCTTGCTGCAAATAAATATAACGCATATGATCAGAACAGTGCAGGTCTTTCATATTCCGTTGAACTTGACGGCGGATACAGACTCATTGTTATCGATGCTTCATATTTTGAATACAAAAACGGTCACACAAGCGTAACAGGCAAAATTTCTTCAAATCTTCTGAGTTGGATAAAGACAGAATGCACAATCGCAAGACACGCAGGTCAGACGCTTATCGGTATGTGTGCATGGAGTCTTGCCGGTCAGGATATAACCGGTTCTGCAGATATTCTTTTTGATGCGGATGCCTTCGCAAATACTCTTGCCGATGCAGGAATGCACTACATCTTCACTTCCGGTACAAATAAAAACGATATTTCTGCCGTTATTTCCGATAAGGGTAACGTTATTTATGACGTTCAGTCGGCAGATATTGTGAGTTTCCCGAATACTTACAGAGTTTCAACTTTTAACGGCGAAAAGGCATCATTTGATATAGTTGATGCTGACGAAGTTAAAAACATTGTTTCATATGACGGCACAGTATATGATAAACCTTACAGAGAAACAGCTTCCCTTAAAATTCAGTATGCAGATTTCGATCTTGCGAGATACTGTGCGGACGTAATCAAAAATTATGTGGGCAGTGTTCTTATTCCCGGAGTCGGCAAAAACGGAACTCTTGAGAGTTTTGTTTATCTGCAGCACGGAATTTCCGTCAAGGATACAATCAATGAGCTTATCGGCGGCGGACTTAACATTCTTGATGTTATAGTTATTTTTGATGCTACCAATATCATGAATATGGTCGAGGATATTTTCCAGCAGGCACAGACAAGCTTCCTGCAGGATGATGATACTCTTGCAGATATCTGCTATGAAAGACTCAAGACAGTATTTGAAACAAAAATTTCTTCCGAATCCTGTTCGGCATTTCTTGATACATACGGTTTCGGAAATGATGAATACGGCGGTACACTCGGTGACTTTATTTTTTCTGCAATTGTATATTCAAAGTGCGGAAATGAAAACTCTGCAGACGATAAATTTGTGAACGATGTTCTGAAACAGCTCAAATCCGGTAAACTTGTATCGGAACTTTTCAATCTTCTCGGTGAAACAATTATCAGAGATCTTCTTTTTGAGGATATTCTTTCTCAGGTAGAAATGAAGCCTCAGTATCTTCTTTTCCTTGATGATACTCAGGATTCACTCGGTTATTATCTTCAGATTGCATTCAAGGCATATATCGCACTTCACGGTGAAGCATCAAGTGTTACGGGTGCGGTAAACAGCATTCTTAAAGACGGATTTTTCAGCGAATACGGTAAATCGATAGACGAAGTTATTGATAACTTTATTGCAAAAACATATTCCGAAGAGGATATTGTTATAATCGGTGAACAGCTTGCAAAGATTCTCGGCGGTTATGTAAACGATACAGACCCCGTTGCAAACGGTGACTATGATGTGGAATATGACGGTGCACAGGGTGCTATATCCTATGCAACAAAGGAAAATTTCAGACTTCCTACAATGATTACCGTTACTCCCGGTAACAAAACAACATCTGAAGTTTATGTGACATGGTACACAAAGTCCACAGTTACAGGAACAAACATAGAAATCTATGACGATGAAAACAGCACATTCTACGGCAAACATTTCGTCGGTGTTGACGGTGCTGATTATGCAACGGCAACTGAGGATATAGAGAGAAGCTCAGTTGTTCTCGACCTTGGATTTATCTCTTTTGGTAACAGCACCAACACATACAAACGTCACACAATGAAGATCACAGGTCTTAAGCCCGGATCCACATATTTCTTCAGAGTCGGTGACAGCGCAAAGGGCTGGTGGAGTGATACCATAACTGCTACAACAGCTGCAGACAATGAAAGCGTAACATTTATTCATGTTTCTGACACCATGGGCAACACTGCATCTGACTTTGATGTTTTCAATAACATTCTTGATTGCTCTGAATACCTTTATCCCGATACGGATTTTGTTCTGCACACAGGTAACTATGTTGATGATAACAATGACCTTAACCAGTGGCAGACGATGCTTGACGGTATTTCAGAAAATCTTCTTTCATCATACCTTGTTCCCGTTGCAGGCAGTAACGACAGCGTTGAGTCAATAAAAAACAACTTCGCTGTGGGTTCACTTCTCGGTGAATCAGAAAAAACAGGTGTATATTATTCATTTGATTATAATTTCATTCATGTTACGGTACTTGACTCCAATTGCGTCAAGGCAGACGGCACCCTTACTGATGAACAGCTTGAATGGTTCGAAAATGACATGAAGAAAGTCACTGCAAGATGGAAGTTTGTTGCGATTCATAATCCTGTTTACACAAACGGAACATTTTCACAGAACAAGAACTATAAAAATTATATGCAGCAGATTACAGACCTTATGGAACAGTATGATGTTGACCTTGTTTTTACAGGCAGTGACGGAGTGTATTACAGAACTGACGGCATGAAAGACAATGAAATCACCGATACACCGAAGGTTGCATTTCCGCATCAGCTGAATGATTCCGTTTACTACAAAACAATTCCCGATCCCCAGGGTACGGTATATTCATCACTCGGATCTTCAGGTTCAAAGGGTACGGAATTACACGATATATATAATGTATCAAAGCTTTTCCCGACAACGGGTTTTAATCTCAATCCCGATCGTCCCATGTTTACGGCAATCGAAGTTCTTGGCGACACAATTTACCTTACAACATATACCCTCAGCGGTAATGTGGCAAAAAAAGTGGACAGCGTATCGATCAGGAAGGGCGCAACACTTTTTGGCGATGTTAATTTTGACGGCAGTGTGACAGCAGCGGATGCAAGACTTATCCTCAGAGCTTCGGCACAGCTTGAACTACTCACAAGTGCACAGCTTCAGGTTGCAGACCTCAACGGCGATACAAAAGTTACCGCAAGTGATGCAAGAAAAGCTCTTCGTATTGCTGCAAAACTTGAGTGATTTTTCACTATTGACAACACTAAGGCAAAATAATATAATATTTATACTAAATATTGGAAGGTGTTCTCTATGACAAAAACTTTCAGAAAGGTTCTTTCGGTTGTTCTTTGCGTAATGCTTATGAGTGCTGCTATGGCTCCAGCAACTTACGCAGCATTTGATCCCGAAGTATCCGTAAATGAAGAAGTAAGTATGTTCAACAAAGTGCTTTACAACGCACTTGATAAGGTTATTGACGCTGTTGTCGGTGTTATTAACAGATTCATCCCCACTCCGAAAGCATGGGTTGATAAGGCTGACTATGTTTCAGAAGGTGTTATGAAGGGAACTGATGAATTCCTTGATGCTCCTGCTGACGGTGCATACTGGTCAATGGGTTATGCAAATGAGTCAATTCTTACAGAAAATGTTATGGACGGCAAACATTTCGTGGGCGGTTCTCTTTCAGTAACAGACAAGACTGTTAGCGAGATTTATGACGATCTTAAAGTAAGAACAGTTGCTATGAGCGATAACAGCGGCAGAGGCACTGCTGTGTTTGTTGTTGTTGACTCTTACGGTATCTCAAGCACACAGGCAAGAGAGATCCGTGCAAAGATGGCTGATTACTTCAAAGAAGCAGGAATCGTAAGCCTTAATATCGCTGTTCTTCATCAGCACAGCGCTGTTGATACATTCGGTCTTAACGGCAGCATCTTCGGTGCTCTCCTCAATCCTTTCAGAAGCGAACCCAAGAATGGTCTTAACGCTGAATACATGGAAAATCTTTACAATGTTATCGAAGCAACAGTTACAGAGGCTGTTGATTCAATGACAGCCGGTACTCTTTATCACGGTACAGCAGATTTCTCAGAATATGTAACAGACAAGCGTGATCCTCAGGTTCTTGATGTAGACTTTGACCGTTTCCGTTTCGTTCCCGAAGATGGAAAAGAAATCTGGTTCACAACAAGTGCTGCACACTGCGTAGGTAACGGTGCAGGCGGTACAGAAATCACAGGCGACTATCCCTATTATATGGAACAGTATATCAACGAAAAATATGATGCTGAATTCCTTATGATTCTCGGCGCAGAACAGGGCACAACTCAGGACCACGATTCTTTTACGTTCCCCGAAGAAGCTACAACTCCCGAAAGACTTGATGCTTACGGTAAAGCTCTTGCAGACAGATTTGCTTCTATTGACAATGAAAAAGAGGTTGCTCCTCTTCTTAATATCAGAAGTGAAGAAGTTTTCTACACAATTTCAAACCAGATTCTTGTTTTTGCAGGTAAGATGGGTCTTATCACAAACAGATGTGTTGTAGACGGCAACAATTATCAGGTTGTATCAGAAATCGGTTACATGGAGCTTGGCGAAGATCTTGCAGTAGCTCTTGTTCCCGGTGAAGCTGCAGCAGAACTCTTCTACGGCGGCGCACTTTCTGCAGACAAGTCATGGACAGGTACAGAGTGGACATATGCGCCTCTTGAAGATGCTGCAGAAGGCAGAAAGATGATCGTTTTCGGTATCATCAATGACCAGATCGGTTACATTATCCCCGATAACGATTATATGGCACTTCTTGAGCCTTCAAACAAGAGCCTTGAGCTTGTTGCAACAGGCAGCAAAACTGCTTCAACAATGGTTGAGGACTTCGAAGCTCTTATCGCTTCTGTAAAATAAATCGATTTTCAGGGTCTGATGTCATCTGATGTCAGACCTTTTATTTTGTTATTGAATAAATAATAAAAATGTGTTATACTTGGGTTACAATAATTTTTGATAAGAGGGTAATGTTATGTCAAAAGATGCAACACTTGTAGTAATGGCGGCAGGCATGGGCAGTCGTTTCGGCGGTCTTAAGCAGATGGAGCCCATTTCAGCAGACGGAAGAGTTCTTCTTGACTTTTCTGCTTATGATGCAAAAAGAGCAGGATTTACCAAAATTGTTTTTGTTATAAAAGAAGCAATTGCTGAAGATTTTATTTCTATCGTCGGCAACAGGATTGCAGAAATAATAGATGTTGAATATGTTTATCAGGAGCTTGACAAACTTCCAGATGGTTTTGTTTGTCCCGAAGGCAGACAGAAACCCTGGGGTACGGCTCATGCTATTCTTTGCTGTAAAGATGCCGTAAAAGAGCCTTTTGCCGTTGTCAATGCAGATGACTATTACGGCAGAAATGCTTTTGACAAAATCTATAAGGAGCTTGTCAATGATACATCCGATTACTGTATGGCAGGATTCAGACTTAAAAACACTCTTACCGAAAACGGTACTGTTTCAAGAGGTGTCTGCGATGTAGTTGACGGTTATCTTACTTCTGTTGTTGAGAGAACAAAAATAAAGGATTGTAAATTTACGGAAGATGATGGCGCAACATGGACAGAGCTTTCTCCCGATACACTTGTATCAATGAATCTCTGGGGCTTCAAGCCCGATGTTTTCGGTTACATTGAAGAAGGATTCAGAAACTTCCTTACAGAAAAAATCAATGTACCCAAGTCCGAGTATTATCTTCCTTTGGTTGTTTCGGAGCTTATTGAAAAAGATATAAAGAAAGTCCGTGTTCTTACTGCTGAGGATAAATGGTACGGTGTTACATACAAAGAGGATAAACCGCAGGTTGTGGCTGCAATTGAAGAAATGATTGCAAAAGGCTATTATGATTGATTGAAAATATTGACACGGAAAATTTAATGTGTTATCATACAATACCGGGTGAAGACAGTGGTGTTTTCACCCGGTTTGTGTTTGAAAAAGAGAGGGTAAAAATGAAAGATAAAGAAAAGTTTACCGGCGAGAATAAAATGGGCATTGTTTCCACAGGAAAACTGCTTTTTGCCATGGCAGTCCCCATGATGATTTCAATGCTCGTACAGGCGTTTTATAACATAGTTGACAGCGTGTTTGTTTCGCAGATAAGTGAGAATGCACTCAATGCTGTTTCTCTTGCATTCCCTCTGCAGAATCTTATGATAGCATTCGGTGCGGGAACAACAGTCGGTATCAACGCAATTCTCTCCCGTGCTCTCGGTGCAAAAAAGCAGGACGAGGCAGACAGAGTTGCAAATACTGGTATATTCCTTTCGCTTTGTTGTGCGGTGGTGTTTGCACTTGTCGGAATATTTCTTTCCAAGCCGTTTTTTCTTGTGCAGACGGATATCGAAGAAATCATAACAAACGGCACTGATTACGCATCCGTTTGTCTGGGCTTTTCATTCGGTATATTTTTTCAGTTCTGTTTTGAAAGACTGCTTCAGTCCACGGGCAGAACGGCACTTACGATGGTTACACAGCTTGTTGGTGCAATTATCAACATAATTCTTGACCCGATTTTTATTTTCGGAAAGTTCGGAATGCCTGCAATGGGTGTAAAAGGTGCAGCTGTTGCAACGGTAACGGGACAGATAGTTGCCGCAATTCTTGCTCTTTTCATGAATATAAAATTCAATCATGAAATTCATATCCGTTTAAAGGATATCCGTTGGCATACCGAAACTGCAAAGGCTATATACAAAGTCGGTTTTCCGTCAATTATAATGCAGTCCATCGGCTCTGTTATGACATTCACTCTTAATAATATTCTAATGTCGTTTACCGAAACGGCAACAGCAGTTTTCGGTGCATATTTCAAACTTCAGAGCTTTATCTTTATGCCCATATTCGGTCTTAATAACGGAATGGTGCCCATTATTGCATATAACTTCGGTGCAAAAAAACCTGACAGAGTAAAGAGCACTGTTAAAATTACAATCATATCGGCTGTTGCGATTATGGTGGTTGGTGCTGTCACTTTTGAAACAATTCCCCATGTGCTTCTGTCGTTTTTCAATGCTTCTGAAAATATGCTTGCCATCGGCGTGCCTGCACTCAGAATTATTGCCACACACTTTTTCCTGGCAGGCTTCTGTATTATTGCCGGTTCTGTCTGTCAGGCTATCGGCAATCCGTTCTACAGTCTTATTGTGTCGGTATGCCGACAGCTTGTTGCACTTTTGCCTGCTGCATGGCTCCTTTCAAAAACTGGCAGACTTGAACTTGTCTGGCTTGCATTTCCGATTGCCGAACTTGTCTCGTTCACTCTCAGTTCAATATTCCTTGGTAAAACAATGAAAAAAGCAAACAAAATCATGAAAGAAGAATAATTTTTTATAATCAGATCACTGTCTCCGGGCAGTGATTTTTTTATGTTAAAAAATTTTATATTTTTCGGTTAAGTTTTGGTTTTATGGAAAACAATAATAGAGAGAACTTTTCAGGAGGAAAAGAAATGAAAAAATTGACATCACTTTTTTTGTCTTTATTGATTGTTACAGGATTTACAGGCTGTACACAGAATAATGCACAGCAGAATTCCGATTCAGGTAATAACAACTCTGCAAAGATAGGGGATGTGTCGGTGTTTTATTACACTTACAGCGACACATATATTTCATCTGTCCGTTCTGCAATGGACAAAGAACTCAAAGATGCAGGGCTGAAATATCAGAATTACGATGCAAACGGTAACCAGACCACCCAGACCGAACAGGTTCAGACGGCAATTGCAAAGGGAGCTTCTGTTCTTGCGGTAAATATAGTTGATACAGGTTCCAATGATGCGGCACAGAATATTGTAAATCTCGCAAAAGCAAAAAATATTCCCGTAATTTTCTTTAACCGTTCAGTTGATGAATCTGTTATAAAAAGCTATGACAAATGCCTTATGGTCGGAACAGACTATGAAATGGCAGGTCATATGCAGGGTGAAATGATCGGAAATTATCTTGTTGATAATTATAATTCCGTTGACCTTAACGGTGACGGAAAAATCAGCTATGTAATGTTCAAGGGACAGGAAGGCAATCTTGAAGCCATTGCGCGAACACAGTACGGTGTGGAGGATGCCGACAAAATTCTGACACAGGCAGGAAAGCCCGAGCTTCTGTTCTATGATGAAGCGAATCAGAACAGATATCTTGTTGATCAGGACGGAACATGGTCATCTGCTGCCGCAACAGACTATATGGGAACAATTCTTGCTCAGTACAGCGAAAATTCAAACAATATGGTTGAGCTTGTTATCGCAAACAATGACGAAATGGCTCTCGGTGCGATTGCAGCACTTCAGGCAGCAGGATACAATAACGGAACAGGCAAGACGATTCCTGTATTCGGTGTTGATGCAACTCAGGCGGCACAGGCAAGAATCGCAGACGGTACAATGACAGGCACAATCAAACAGGATGCAGAGGGTATGGCAGATGCACTTGTTGACGTTACAGAAAACTTTATTGAGGGTGACAGTGTGTTTGACGGTATTGATGAAGAAAATATCGTGGGCAACTGGAGAATAAATATTCCTTATGAGAAATATACAGGATGAGCTATGAATAAGAAAAATAACAAAAACTCTGATATTCTGCTCCGCATGGAGAATATCGATAAGAATTTTCCCGGAGTAAAGGCACTTGACGGAGTATTGCTCACTGTCAGAAAAGGCACCGTTCATGCACTTATGGGTGAAAACGGTGCAGGAAAATCGACTCTTATGAAATGTCTTTTTGGCGTTTATGCAAAAGACGGAGGAAAAATTTTTCTTGAGGGCAGGGAAGTCAGCTTCAGAAATTCAAAAGAAGCCCTTGAAAACGGCGTTGCAATGGTACATCAGGAGCTCAATCAGGCACTTAAAAGAAGTGTTATGGAAAATATGTGGCTGGGAAGATTTCCGAAAGTTGCCCGTTTTCTGCCCTTTACAAGTGAAAAGAAAATGTATGACGAAACAAAAAAACTGCTTTCGGAGCTTCATATAAATGTTGACCCGAGAACGGTTATGGCAAAAATGCCTGTTTCACAGCGACAGATGGTGGAAATTGCAAAGGCTGTGTCTTATGATTCAAAAATTATAGTCTTTGACGAGCCCACTTCATCGCTTACCGAAACAGAAGTTGAACATCTTTTCAGAATTATAAATATGCTTCGTGACAGAGGCTGCGGAATTATTTATATTTCTCACAAAATGGAGGAAATTCTGCGCATTTCCGATGAAGTGACCGTTATGCGTGACGGAAAACACATTGCAACGAAGTCTGCAAAGGAAATAACCATGGATGAAATCATCCGTCTTATGGTTGGCAGAGAGCTGACAAACCGTTATCCCGAAAAAGCACATGAAATCGGTGAAGAGTGGCTGAAAGTGGAGGGGCTTACGGCAGAATACACAAGGCTCAATGATGTTTCTTTTACAGCCCGTAAAGGTGAAATTCTCGGCGTTGCAGGTCTTGACGGTTCGGGCAGAACGGAGCTTCTTGAAAATATTTTCGGAATATCTGCAAGACGCAGCGGAAAAATAACCCTTGACGGAAAAGAAGCACGCAACCGTAATGCACGGGAATCAATCAGAAACGGATTTGCTCTTCTTACGGAAGAACGCAGGGCAACGGGGATATTCGGTATTCTTGACATTCTTGAAAATACTTCAATTTCAAGCCTTGACAGATACAGGACAGGCCTGTTTTTAAGCAAAAAGAAAATGCGTGAGAGCACAAAATGGTCAATTGAAGCCATGAGGATAAAAACTCCGAATCAGGAAACAAAAATCCGTTCGCTTTCGGGCGGAAATCAGCAGAAAGTCATTCTCGGCAGATGGCTTCTGACCGAACCTGAGGTTCTTCTTCTTGACGAGCCCACAAGAGGTATTGATGTGGGTGCGAAATATGAAATATATCAGCTTATTCTTGATCTTGCTGCAAAGGGAAAAACAGTTATAATGGTTTCTTCCGAGATGCCCGAGCTTCTGGGTGTATGCGACCGTATAATTGTTATGTCAGGAGGCAGAAAAGCCGGTGAAGTGGATGCCAAAACAGCAACGCAGGAGGAAATTATGACTCTTGCGGCAAAATATGCATAAACAATAATTTTGCGGAGCTAAATTTATTGTTTAGTGAGGAGTGAGGAATGAGGAGTGAGGAGTTTATGAAGGGGCTTTGCCCCTTACCCCATTTGTGTTATATAGAGCGTAGCGGAACAAGTGCGTCAGCACTTCCGACACTCCTAACTCCTAACTTTTAACTCCTAACTCTTCAATAAATTATTTTTTTACGGGGTGATTTTATGTCAGATAATTCCATTATGCCGCAAGGCAAATTTTCCGCATTCAGGGAGTTGCCGGGAAAAGACAGAAAACGCATATTGACGGATGCTTTATTCAATAATGCGATGTATATAATAATTGCCTTTGCGATTATTTTTATAACGATAAGAGTACCTGCGTTTTTGTCGTTGTCGTCGGTTGTGAATATCATATCGCTTACAGCGTCAAAGCTTCCCATAGCTCTTGGTATTGCAGGATGTATTGTGCTTACGGGTACTGATATTTCGGCAGGACGTGCAGTAGGACTTACAGCCTGTGTATCTGCATCGCTTCTGCAGATTGCAGGTTATCCCAACAAAATGTTTCCCGACCTTGGCGTTATGCCTTTATGGGCAGTTTTTCTTATCGTTATAGCAATCGGTGCTGTTGTGGGACTGGTAAACGGATTTTTTGTTGCAAAGTTCAAACTGCACCCCTTTATCGTTACCCTTTCAACACAGCTTATTATTTTCGGTACAATTCTTATGTATCTTATGATAGGCACAAACAACGGTCAGACTCTTTCGGGACTTGATGAATCCTATACCGATTTTATAAGAGGTACGCTTTTTACAATCGGCGGTGTTGCAGTACCGAAATATATTCTTTATTCTCTGATTATAACAATATTGATGTGGATAATCTGGAATAAGACAAAATTCGGAAAGAATATGTTTGCTGTCGGTTCAAACGAAGAAGCTGCAAATGTGTCGGGTGTAAATGTGTTTCTGACAATAGTATCCGTGTTTATTCTTGCAGGTATAATGTACGGTATAACAGGTTTTATTGAGGGTGCAAGAATCGCATCAAGCTCTGCGAGTACGGGTATCAACTACGAAAGTGACGCCATTGCAGCCTGTGTTATCGGTGGTGTATCCTTTGTCGGCGGTACGGGTAAAATAAGCGGTGTTGTGATAGGTGTGTTCCTGCTTCAGATTATATTTGTGGGACTTAATTTCCTGTCTGTTTCGGCAAATATGCTTTATATCATCAAGGGTGCGATAATTCTTGCAGCCTGTGCAGTCGATATGAGAAAATATCTTGCGAGGAAATAATATGAACAATGGCGGACTTTATAAAAATGTAAAAATGACTCTCGCAACGGCGAATTTTATGGTGCTTGTGGCAATAGGTTTGTTGGTTTTCTGTTTCTGCATTGCAGTTGTCAGTGCAGAAAAAACATCGGCAGAAATTGCTGATGAAAGTCATTCAATAGCAGATTTTAATTAAGATTCTCAGCACTGATTACACTCAGTGCTGTTTTTTTTTGTTTCTGTAAAACCTTGACAAATTTTTCATAACGCATTATTATATTTATATTAAAGAGAGGTGCTGTTTTTATGAAAAAATTTATAAGCATTCTGTTGACAGTAGTTATTGTTATGTCATCGCTTTCAGTTGCTGTTTTTGCAGTTGATGAAAAAGATGATTTTAAAATTGCAATCGCTTCCGATCTTCATTACAATGTTCCCAATGAAGAACTTAAAGGTAATCCCGATCAACCCTTTGAGATTGACGACCCTATCTATTGGTATGCAAACAGAAGAGCTTCCATGGATGACGAAAGCGGATTTATTATAGATGAATTTCTTCGTCAGTGTGCTGAGGACGATTCAATAGAATATGTTCTCATTCCCGGTGACCTTGCAGATAACGGCAGAGTCGTTGTTCAGGAGCATCTTGACGTTGCGGAAAAGTTCAGAGCTTTTGAAGAAGCAACAGGCAAATCTGTTTTTGTTATAAACGGAAATCATGATGCTTCTCTTAATAATAATGACACAACGTTTGAAGATTTTATGACAATCTATGCTGATTTCGGTTACGATAAGGCTATTGATACTCTCCCGGGTACATGTTCATACACTGCAGACCTTGGTGAAAAGTACAGACTTATTGCACTTGATTCATGTCATGCAAACTACTCAACAGAAGACGGTATGACAACAGCAAAAGTCAATTGGGTCTGCGATATGGCAAAAAAGGCAACAAATGAGGGCAGACATCCCATTCTTATGATGCACCATAACCTTATTGACCATCTTCCCATGCAGAGAATCATCAGCAGAAACTTTATTGTAAGAAACCATCTCATAACTGCTGATAAGTTTGCAAACGCAGGCATCAAAGTTGTTTTTTCAGGTCACGAGCATTGCAGTGATGCTGCTGTGCAGATAAGCTCTCTTGGCAACAAGATATATGATTTTGCAACAACAGCTCTTTCAATGTATCCTCTTCAGTACAGAGTTTTCGCATTCAACGAAGATGAAATCAGATATGAAGCAAGAACAATTGATTCAATCGATACTGATGCACTTACTTCAACCGTAAAGGGTTATTCCGAAGAACAGATTGCACTTATGAATGCAGGTCTTAATGCTTATGCAAAGGGATTCCTTAAAGTGGGTGTTCAGTACAGACTTGCACTTTCTCTTTCATTGGAAAAAATGGGCATTGAAGAAGGTGCGATTTACTACGGTCTTATGGAAACAGTCATGGGCAAACTCACATCTGCTCTTGAAACTCCTTTCTACGGTGAGGGTGGAATTGCACAGCAGATGGCAAAATACGGAATAACAATTCCCGAAAGTGATTACGTAAACGGCTGGGATCTTGCTACTGACCTTGTAAGCGATCATTATGCAGGTGAGGAGCATTACTCGGTATACGGTGATGAAGTTGCAATACTTCTGAGAACAGTTGCTTTTGTTCTTCGTGAAGAGCTGGGGCTTCTTTCAGGCGATACACTCACAGCTTCAGCAGATGCTATGATTAAAGACAACGATCTCACATCATTCAAGCCCGAGCTTGCAAACATCGGTGAAAGTGTTTTCGGCACAGGCATTACTCCTCTTGAATATTTTGTTGTATCTCTTGTTTCACCTCTTCTTTACAAATTTGCAAACGATGAAGACGGTGTAAACGATAACTACGGCACACTTGAGGGCTACGGCACCGTCACATCAAAAACACAGTTTGAAAATGTTATTGAAAACATCACAAATTTCTTCAAAAAGCTTAAATTCTATGCAGAAATGATGTTCACAATCTTTGCAAAAATGTGGCAGTAAGTAAATAAAAAATTAAGACTGTGCCGGTGAAGTGCACAGTCTTTTTTTGTAGATATGGGGAGCAAAGATAAACAATAATTTATTTGAGAGTGAGAAGTTAGAAGTTAGGAGTTAGGAGTGTCGGAAGTGCTACGCACTTGTTCCGCTTCGCTCTATTAAAGAAATTGAAGTTTTTGCTATATACCGCCATTTTTGCTTTATCTGCATTATAATGGGGTAAGGGGCAAAGCCTCTTCATAAACTCCTCACTTCTCACTCTTAACTGAACAATAATTTAGCGGAGCTAAATTATTGTTTATCCTTTTTTATCATTCTTGCTTTCAGGATAAGATAAAGTGCAAACAGAGCAAAGAATGCTATCGCCCATGAAATGGGATATGCCCAGTAGAGATCTATGAGAGAATAATTATCAGGTAAAATCACAAAAATCCACATAAGCCTTACACCGCACACACCCACAAGCGAAATTATCATCGGCTCCAATGATTTTCCCATTCCTCTTATCTGTGATGCCGTCACATCCTGTAACGAACAGAAAACATAGAACGGAATAACAAGTGCCAGTCTTTCGGCACCGATTGCAATAACATCGGGATTGTCCGCAAAAATCCAGACAACCTGCTCGCGGAAGAAGTATCCGAATGCAGACATTATAACGGCAACTATTGTGGTTATTGCGAAACAATAACGGTAGACCTTGCCCACATTTTTGTATTTTACCGCACCGATATTCTGCGACGTGAATGTCATTGCTGTCTGAGCAATTGCGTTTGTGCAGGTGTAGATATAACCGTCAAACTGTGAACCTGCTGCAATACCTGCCATAGCAATATCGCCGAATGAATTGACTGCTGACTGAATAAGAACGTTTGAAATGGAGAAAAGTGAGTTCTGAAGTCCTGCAGGGATACCGATACGGATAATGCAGATGAGTTCTCTTTTGTCAAATCTGATTTTTTTGAAATTCAGCCTGATAACACTGCCGGTTTTCAGCATATGAATAATAACAACTATTGCAGTTATGTACTGTGATACAATCGTCGCAATCGCAACGCCTGCAACACTCAGCTTGAACGGTATGACAAGAATGAGATTGAGTATAACATTTATAATTCCCGATACCGCAAGTATATATAACGGACGTTTTGTGTCGCCTGATGCTCTGAGAATGGAAGCACCGAAGTTGTAAACTATAGAACCGGGCGCACCCATAAAGTAGATTTTGAGATATACCGACGAAAGACCGATGACTTCTTCGGGTACCTGCATAAGACGGAGCATTGATTCGGAAAAGAAAAAACCGATAACAGCAACGATAATTCCGCTTATAAGTCCGAGAGGAATTGCTGTGTGAACGCATTTTGAAACTCTTTTTTCGTCACCTGCACCGATATGTCTTGCTGCCATAACTCCGGCACCCATCGACATTCCCATAAAAACATTTATTATAAGGTTGATAAGCGATCCTGTTGAACCTACTGCCGCAAGAGCCTCTGAGCCTGCAAATTTTCCTACAATTGCAGTGTCTGCCGAATTGTATAACAACTGCAGAAGTCCCGTAAAAACAAGGGGGATTGCAAATATGAATATTTTTTTCAGAAACGGCCCGTTTGTCATATCAAGATTTTTTCTTTTTCCCATTATTTACACCGGATTTCAAAAAAATTTTACAAAAAACAGTATACACCCGTAAAATCTTTTTGTCACTATAAAATTGAAAATTATTTGCAAAAAAAATACAGACGCAATCCGTTTGACGAACTGCATCCGCATTTATAAAAGGCCATCGATTATTTCATGCCGTTTTCGTAAGCCTCGATCATCTTCTTGACCATAGTACCCGGACGACATCCGTTCTTTTCAATTACCGAATTGAGCTTGATTCCTGAAAAAAGTGTGATTTCAAGGTTGATAATGTTGCCCTCGGTTGATACATTGATTCTGTCGATATAGTGCTTTACGAAGTCAGGAGTAATGATGCCGCTGTCAACATCCTTTTCTGCCTGAACAAGTCTTTTTCTTATAGTATTAAGTTTATCAGCATACGCTTCTTTAGTCAAGCGGCTTCCTTCAATTTCACCGATTGAATTTTCAAGTTCACCGATTTTTTCATTAATTTCGCCATTCTTAGTGTCATAAAGGGACTTGGGAATTTCTCCGTCAAGATACTTGTCAAGAAGAACTGATTGTCTTTCTCTGAGCGTATCAAGGTCTTTCTGATAGGCCCTGATTATTTTCTCGGTGTCATCGTCCTGAAGCATCTTTTCAAATGCCTGCATCATTTTTCTGATAGCCATTTCGGATGCAGAAGATGTCTGTCTGAACACATCAAGCAGAATAGGTCTGATTTCATCTTCACTGATTATAAGTGAGGGACATGAATCCTTGCCGTGCTCTTTTTTGTAGGAGCATACCCATCTGCCACGTTCTCTTTTATAATAAGGTGCTCCGCAGTGTGCACAATACATTTTACCTGTGAGGAGATTATCCTTGTTGCATACATTTCGGTATGTTTTGACATCTTCACTTCTTTCCTTGAAAATATCAAAAGCCTTTCGCCATGTATCCTCATCAACGATGGGAGGAACAATGTCGGGAGCATATTCCATCTTCCATTCTTCTTCGGGAAGGAATTGCTGTTTCTTTGTGAACATATCAACGATAACAACTTTTCCGCCTACATAATAACCCATATTCTTAGGATTGCAGATTATATTACCGAGAGTGTTGTGGGCAAGCTTGTTACCGTTTCTGTTACGGTAGCCCTGTTCATAGAAATATCTTTCAAGGTCCTTAAGACTGTAATTCCCTGTTGAGTACATTGTGTAAAGCTTTTTTACGATTTCAGCCTCTGTGGGATTGATTTTCAGTTTTCTGTCATCGTTTGCATATCCGAAAGGTGCCTTGCCGAGAACGTGCTTGTTCTTGATTGCCATTTTGTGTCCCCATGCAACTCGTGTAGAAATCTTTCTTGATTCATTCTGAGCCATGGTACTCATAATTGAAAGATACATTTCAGCATCTTTATCAAATGTACAGATTCCGTCATTCTGGAAAATTACACCTACACCGTACTGCAGCAATTCACGGACAACGCTGATTGCATCAACGATATTTCTTGCCCATCTTGAAGCTTCTTTTGTAACAATCAAATCAAACTTGCCTCTTTTTGCATCTGCAATCATTCTGTTGAATTCAACACGGTTCTTCAATGATGTACCTGACTTGCCCTTATCAATGTATGCACCTGCAAGCTTCCAGTTTTCACTCTCTTTTATATAATTTTCAAAATATTGCTTCTGATTTTCAAGTGAGTTAAGCTGGTCACCTTTTTCTGTTGAAACTCTGCAGTAATATGCAACTCTGCAATTCATCTGATTGATTGTAATACCTTTTGCGAAATCGTTCTGTACTGATAATAAATTCATTATAAAAACTCCTTTGTTATTTAGTTAAATTATAAATTACTTTTTTTAATGAATACAATGTATAAATTTTTCCGATATGTAACGGCAATTATGCCGCACAGGTTGATATGATTAAGTCTGCCTCTTCCTGAGTGAGCAATGAGCTTTCTACAAGCACTTCAGAGAAGTATTTAATCCAGATGTTTTCTGCAACCTGATTCATTTCTTTTGTAGACTTCATATTAAGTCCTCCTTGTTAAAAATATTTTTAACAAAATCCGATGTTCAATTCATAAAAATCCAAATCATCAAATTTAAAGTAATTATGATTGCCGGATAGCAATGATAATTTTCTGAACAGATTTTTTGGAATTTCAGAATCTTTCTCGTTCTTGTCGGACTAATGATGAAAGTTCAAAATGGGGTAAAATTCTCTCCTACAGAATTTTTGAAAAAATATTGCACAAACTTTCAGGATTTTTCTTGTACATATATTACAAAAACCGTCGAAATCTCACTTCCGACGGCTAAAAACCATTAAAATCATTCAATTTTTCATAAAACTATCGTTCCAACGATACAAAAGCAAAAACTGACTGAATCTGAATTGTCAGAAATCAGTCGGTTTTTCTGTATTTTTGTGTCAAAAAAATGAAAAGTGTAAAAATACACCCATCATTCGCTCATAAAAGTGTAACAAAAGGGCAAATATTCCCTCATAAAAGTGTAAAATATAGTTGAATATTCGCTATGATTTGTGTATAATAATATTGCAACCATTCTAAGGAGGCGATTTTATGTATCTTAAACGAAAGATTGACCTTTTTCTTACTGACTGGAAAAACAACAAAAAAAGAATGCCTTTGATTGTCAAAGGTCCCCGTCAGATTGGAAAAACAGAATCTATCCGAAAGTTTGCAAAAGAGAATTATACCAGCGTAATCGAAATCAATTTCGTGACTGCAGAAAAATATAAAATGATAATATCGGACGGATATGATGCCGCATCTGTTATTAAAAACATCTCAATGATAGAGCCTTCATTCAGATTCATCCCCGGTGAAACACTTATATTTTTTGATGAAATTCAGGAATTCCCCGAAATTGCCACTTCGTTGAAATTCTTTAATATTGACGGTCGATTTGATGTTATCTGTTCAGGGTCTCTTCTCGGTATCAATTACAACAGAATTGAAAGTAATAGTGTCGGCAATAAAACAGACTATTCTATGTATTCACTTGACTTTGAAGAATTCTTGTGGGCAAAAGGTTATTCTTCAGATGTGATTGATGATATGCTTGCTCATATGCTTGAAGAAAAACCGTTCTCACAGCTTCAGCATTCAATATTTTCTTCCCTGTTTCTGGATTATTGCATTCTTGGCGGTATGCCTGCTGTTGTAAAAACATATATTGAGAACAATACCTTTGAAGGAACTCTTGAAATTCAGCGTCAGCTTATAGCAGACTACGAAGAAGATATAAGAAAATATGCAACAGGTCTTGACCAGGCAAGAATAATGAATGTATTCAACAGTATTCCTTTCCAACTTTCAAAGGAGAATAAAAAATTCCAGCTTTCCAAGGTTGAAAAAGGTGCAAGATTTAAGGATTACCGTGGATGTATTGAATGGCTGCAGGATGCAGGTATGATACATCTCTGCTATTGCCTCAACAGTCCTGACCTTCCGTTGAAAGGAAATTATGACCCCGATAAATTCAAGGTTTACTTCTGTGATACAGGATTATTCGTCTCGTTACTTGACGATGAAGCACAGGAAGACCTGAGAGCAAATAAGAATCTTGATATTTATAAAGGTGCATTGTACGAAAGCATTGTTGGTGAAGCACTTGTAAAATCAGGTTATGGCTTATACTATTACAAAAAGGAAAATGCTACCCTTGAACAGGATTTCTTTGTAAGAACCGCAAACAATCTTGTACCGGTTGAAGTCAAGTCATCGAACAATAAAACAAAATCTCTGAAAGCACTTGTCGAAAGTGAAAAATATGAGGATATTGCATTTGGCATAAAATTCTGTGCAGGCAATATCGGACACAATGATAATGTGTACACATTCCCTTACTACTGCACATTCCTGTTCAAAAGATATCTGAAAGAAAAGTATAATTGAATAGCAAAGACTTGTTGACGGTTATTCGGGGATTTTCCTCCGAATAAACGGCGATGTCCGAAACTGTATACGGAATCCCGACTGATGTCGGGATTTTTTCTTTGCTTGAGAAGGCGAATATGCATAATTATGTTGATATATAGATGATGTGGTAGCAGCACAAGAAAGGAGAAAAGCTAAACAAAACAAGGTCAGGATATTTATCAGGAACCATAACCTGAATTAAAAATGTGGGTGATTTTACTTAACATATTATTCTATATAGAAAGGGGTTGAAATGATGGGACACAAGAACAAAAAGAGTCTTAAACAGCAGGTGGATGAAGAGCTTCGCAGTATGCTTGCTATCGGTCAGAGCAAACATGTGGACAAAGTAATCGGTGAAACATCAGATAAGATATATTCATACGGAACTTTTGATGCATACCAGCAACAGTGCATTGCCTTTGCTGTTTACTGTAAGAATCAACATAAAGCAAAGAATCTTGCAGACTGCAGACAGTATGTAAATGAATACCTAAAATACAATATCGACAAAAATTATTCTGCTTACACAATCAAACTGCAGGCTTCTGCACTTGCAAAACTATTTCACTGCAGTACAAAAGAATTCATTCCCACTCCACCCCGGGTGAGAAAGAATATAAAAAGAAGCCGTCATTCTGCTAAGAGGGACGGCAGGTATAAAACAGGTAAAAATGATGACTTTATCAGATTTTGCCGATGCACCGGATTGCGCCGAAGAGAAATAACCGCATTACGGGGCGATTGCTTGCAAATGAAAGACGGTAAATACTATATTTTTGTCAAGAATGGTAAAGGCGGTCGAAAAAGAATAAGTGAAATTGTCGGCAGTGAAGATGATATAGCCTTTGTCATTGAAAAAATGCAAGAAGCTCAACAAAACAAAGTGTTTGATAAAATACCCGATATCGACATTCACTCGTTGAGGGCTGAATATGCAAAATCAGTTTATGAAAAATACGCCCGAAACAGAAACGACTATAAAAACGAAAGAATGATTCTCTATCACAACCGTCTTGTAATAACATATACCGATAAATCCGAAGTTCAGCAATATTACAACCCGGACGGTACTCTGAAGAAAGGTTTCACAGATGTCCGCTCTGCATATCATTGCCGTGACGACAAAAAACATGTCTGCTATGACAGATTAGCATTATTAAAATGCTCTCAAAACCTCGGACACAATCGACCTTCTGTCGTAGCTGACCACTACCTCTGGCAAACATAAATCGCTCCCGAATTTTCGGGAGTTTTGTTTTTTTGTGTTACATTCTTCGTTGAATTTTATTATATATTATGGTATTATATTATGGAATAAATAGAAATAAAAACAGTTTTTGTCAGAAAATGGTTGTAATGTACGGTTTATTGGACAGTTATTCTGATAAAATTACGATGAAGTAATATACTCGGAGGCGTCACTATGTTAACAGGTGAACTTAAAAATAAAATTGATGCGATATGGGAAATGTTCTGGACAGGCGGTATCACAAACCCCCTTGATGTTGTTGAACAGATGACATATCTTATGTTCATTCACGATTTGGATGAAACAGATGCGAAGAAGGCAAAGAGCAGCATGATGCTCGAGTTGCCCTATACATCTATGTTTGAGGGACACGACCAGTATAAGTGGTCCGTATTCCGTGATTTGCCTGCGGAGAAGATGTATGAGCTTATGCAGACGGAGATTTTTCCGTTTATCAAGAATCTTCACGGCAACAAGGAAAGCACTTATGCAAAATATATGAGTGATGCCATTTTCAAGATTCCCACACCTCAGCTTCTTTCAAAGATTGTCGATGCCCTTGACAGTCTGTATATTGATATGGCAAAAGAAATTGAGAACGACACCAAGGGCGATGTTTACGAAAGCCTTCTTTCAAAACTTGCAACTGCAGGTGTAAACGGTCAGTTCAGAACTCCCAGACATATTATCAGAATGATGGTTGAGCTTCTTGACCCGAAGCCCGACGATACAATCTGTGACCCTGCATGCGGCACATCGGGATTCCTTGTTGCATCGGGTGAATATCTCAAGGAAAAGTATCGCAATGAGATTTTCTATAACCGTGAGAAAAAGGACCATTACAACAATCATATGTTTTTCGGCTACGATATGGACAGAACAATGCTCCGTGTGGGGGCAATGAATATGATGACACACGGTGTTGACAATCCCAATATCGACTACCGTGACAGCCTTTCTGACAGAAATACTGACACAGGCAGATACTCAATAATTCTTGCAAATCCGCCTTTCAAGGGCAGTCTTGATGCTGATACCGTATCTGCAGATTTGCTGAAAGTCTGCAAAACAAAGAAAACGGAGCTTTTGTTCCTTGCTCTGTTCCTGCGTATGCTTAAAATCGGCGGAAGATGTGCATGTATCGTTCCCGACGGAGTTCTTTTCGGTTCGTCAACTGCACACAAGGCTATCCGTAAGGAGTTGATTGAAAACAACAGACTTGAGGCTGTTATTTCAATGCCATCGGGTGTGTTCAAGCCCTATGCGGGAGTTTCAACAGGTATTCTGATTTTCACAAAGACGGGTCACGGCGGTACGGATAATGTATGGTTCTATGATATGCAGGCAGACGGCTACAGCCTTGACGATAAGAGAACAGCAGTCAGCGAGAATGATATTCACGATATAATTGAAAGATTCAGAAACCTTGAAACCGAAAAGGACAGAGAAAGAACAGAAAAATCATTCTTTGTGCCTAAGGATGAAATAATCAGCAATGACTATGACCTTTCAATCAATAAGTATAAAAAGACGGAGTATATTGCTGTGGAATATCCGCCTACAAGCGAGATTCTTGCTGAGTTAAACGAGTTGCAAATGGAAATTTCAAAAGAACTTGCAGAGTTGGAGGAGATGCTCAGTGAGTAAAAAAATTGTTATAAAAATCGAAAAACAAGAATTTGATTATGATAAATTAGCAGAGGCAATCGTAAGAGCAGAACAAGATGCAGATACAAAAAAAGAAATTGATAAAAAACAATCAGAAACAATCCAAAGAGAAGAAGTAATTCAAAAGCGAAAAGAGATATTGAAGGAAAAAGATTTTTCACATATAAATTGTAAGATTTGGAAACAGGCAAGAATCTTTTTTAACACATTAAGAGTTTTTAAAAATATGCTATTTGTATCGAAGAAAAATATTAAATATTTTTCAGCAGTAGACTCATTGATAAATATTGCCAATTCTTTGATATTCCGTTTGATTCGATTAACATTATATCTTGTTGCATTATTTTCTATTATTTTAATTTTCTTTAATACGAATTTTGTTATATGTATTGCAGTAGTTTTTGTATCATTTACAGTTGCTCAATTGATAAGAATTGCAGAAAATGAAGTTGAAAATATGAGTAATCGAGAATATGCAATGGCTATATTTTCCGGATTAATTTCAATAATGTCTTTAATTGTTTCTGTTATATCTATTTTAATTGTAAAATAGTGAAGAGGTGATATAATGGCAAGACTTGGTGATTATGTAAAAATAAGAACAGGCAGGCTTGATGCAAATGCCTCAAGTGAAAACGGTCAATATCCGTTTTTTACTTGTTCAGTTGAACCTTTAAAAATTGATACATATAGTTATGACTGTGAATGTGTGTTGGTTGCCGGAAACGGTGATTTAAATGTAAAATACTACAACGGCAAATTTGATGCTTATCAACGAACATATATCATTGAAAGTATTGATAAATCTATTTTATCTGTTCCATATTTATATTGTTTCTTGAACAAGTATGTTGAAACTCTTCGTAAACAAGCTATTGGCGGGGTTATTAAATATATTAAGTTGGGGAATTTGACAGAAGCACAGATTCCATTGTTTAGTCTTGAAGAACAAGAAAGAATTGTTGATATTATTGATAAGGTTAATCAGATAATAACAAATCGCAAACAGCAACTCCAACAACTTGATGAATTAGTGAAAGCCCGATTTGTCGAGATGTTTGGTGACCCGGTTTCTAATCCGCATGGCTTTGATAAGGTTGCCTTGTCTGAATTGGCAGATATTAAAATTGGCCCGTTTGGTTCATTACTGCACAAGGAAGACTATATTGAAGGTGGTTATGCGTTATTAAACCCATCCCATATTATTGACGGGAAGATTGCTCCAGACAGCAAATTGACTGTTTCAACTCAAAAGTATGAAGAATTATCAGCATATCACTTAAAAACAGGTGATGTTGTATTGGGTAGACGAGGAGAAATGGGAAGATGTGCAGTCGTTCCTTGTGATGGTTATTTGTGTGGTACTGGTAGTTTGTTGATAAGAACAAAAGGTGAGGTCACGGCAGATTATATTCAAAAGGTAATATCTTTTCCGTCGTTCAAGAAAACCATTGAGGAAATGGCGGTTGGTCAGACAATGCCCAACTTAAATGTTCCTATTGTATCAAGTTTTCAAATAATAAAACCTCCTATTGAAGTTCAGGAAAGCTACTATGCCTTCGTCGAACAGGTCGACAAATCAAAATTTGCCGTGCAGAAGGCACTTGACGAAGCACAGACATTATTCGACAGTCTGATGCAGGAATATTTTGGGTGAGGTAATGATATTTTATAATGAGCAAATATGAATATGAACTACAAAATGGAAAATTGATTCCTACAAATACAGATATTCCAACGCAAGTTTTAGATTTAAAAAATGAATACCCCGAACTTACTATGTACTATCAATCACTTTGTGCACATAATAGAGATTTGGATTATGCAAAAGAATATTTAAAACAGATGTTTTTTAAATCTGGTACAACATTAATAGACGGAGCATTGATTAATAGTGCAATACAGTTATTAATAAAATGTTTTTCATCTCCGAAAAAAAGTGGACGAAAAAAGCTTGATAGTTATAAAGTTTTTTCTAAATATGCACCAAGTCATGGATTTGAAGACATGTCTGCACAATTTCAAAAATTTTATGATGCTCGAAATAATGTGCTTGCACATGACCAATCAGACCATAAAGAGAATATTGTTGCTATATCAGTAAATGCAATTACAGGTGAATGTATCGATGTTACAAATCTAACTATCAGAACCAATTACTTGTATAAACAAAATAAAGATATACTAATGAAATTAATTGATATTGCAAAATCTTATGTGGAAAAACAATGTTTGGATGTAGAAACTAAGATTATAGAACGATATAATTCAGCTTCATCAAAACCTGATTTAATTGAAGTATTTACCGATATTCCGCAAGTTTCCCATTGGTAGTGACTACTGATTTGATAAGAATGACTTATAATAAATTTTAAATTACAGGTGATATTATGACCAACTTTGATTTCTTAAAGCAAGACAATCAATTTGATACATTTTCTGATGTGGCGATAACTGCAGAAAGAATATTACATATTGACCCGGCGTCTTCAATCATTGCTTGTCGTCGGGCAATGGAGTTTGCCATAAAATGGATGTACTCCGTGGACAAGTTCCTTGTAATGCCCTATGCCGATAATCTGCAGGCTCTTATGTCAGATGCATCATTCCGTGATATTGTCGGCGATGATGTATTCCGCCGTCTTGACTTTATAAGAAAATCAGGCAACATTGCCGCTCATACAGGTCGTAAAATCACAGAAGAACAGGCTATGCTCTGTCTTGAAAACCTTCACGTTTTTCTTGACCTCGTTGCATATTTTTACGGTGCAAATTACACCGAACAGCATTTTGATGCTTCTCTTGTACATAAACAGAACGAAACTGTTGTTGACCACGCAATGGAGCTTAATCTCGAGCAATTAATGGCAGAAAACAAGGCTCTCAAAGAGGAGCTTACTGCCCGCCGTGAGGAACAGCAGCAGACTTATGTTCCCAAGCCTCTTGATATTTCGGAATATCAGACACGAAAGCTCTATATAGACACAATGCTCATTGATGCAGGCTGGACCGAGGGCAAAGACTGGATAAATGAATATGAACTTCCCGGTATGCCCAATAAATCCGAAGTCGGTTTTGCCGATTATGTCCTTTTCGGTGATGACGGCAGACCTCTTGCCGTTATTGAAGCAAAACGCACCTGCAAGGATGTTGCTGTCGGCAGACAGCAGGCAAAACTTTATGCAGACCTGCTTGAACAGAAATTCGGCAGAAGACCGATAATCTTCCTTACAAACGGCTTTGACACACGAATCTGGAACGATAATTATTATCCCGAACACAAAGTCAGCGGTTTTTATTCAAAGCGTGACCTCGAAAAGGAATTCAACAAACTCACTATGCGGACACACCTTAATAATGTCCGTATCAGTGACGATATTTCAGGCAGATATTATCAGAAAGAAGCAATCAAGGCTGTCTGCCGTGCTTTTGACGATGAAAACCGTCGCAAGGCTCTGCTTGTTATGGCAACAGGTTCAGGTAAAACAAGAACAGTTATCTCAATCGTCGATGTACTGCTCAGACACGGTTGGGTCAAGAATGTACTTTTCCTTGCGGACAGAAATTCACTTGTCACTCAGGCAAAAAGGTCTTTTGTGAACCTGCTTCCCAATCTGTCTGTTGTGAATCTCTGCGAAGATAAAGAAAACTACAATGCCCGTGGTGTTTTCTCCACATATCAGACCATGATGAACTGCATTGACGATGCAAAGGACGAAGACGGCGGAAAGCTCTACACTGTAGGTCACTTTGACCTTATCATCTGCGACGAAGCTCACCGAAGCATTTACAACAAATACAGAGATATTTTCAATTATTTCGATGCTCATCTTGTGGGACTCACTGCGACTCCCAGAGATGAAATCGATAAGAACACTTACGGCATTTTTGAGCTTGAAAGCGGTGTTCCCACTTACGGTTATGAACTTGCTCAGGCTGTTCAGGACGGTTATCTTGTTGATTTTATGAGTGTTGAAACAACTCTTAAATTTATGAGTGAAGGTATTGTCTATGACGACCTTTCAGAAGAAGATAAAGCCACTTATGAAGAAATGTTTGCTCTCGAAGACGGTGAAATCCCCGATTCAATTGAAAGCTCTGCCCTTAATGAAAAAATTTTCAATGAAGACACAATCAAAAAAGTCCTTTCAATCCTTATGGAAAAGGGAATTAAGATTGATTCAGGCAGTAAAATCGGCAAAACGATTATTTTTGCAAAGAATCACCGTCATGCAGAGAAGATTTGCGAGATATTCAATAAGGAATACCCGAATTACAGCAAAAACGGTTTCTGTCGTGTGATTGATAATTACACAAATTATGCTCAGAGCCTTATTGATGAATTTTCAGACCCGAAGAAAATGCCTCAGATTGTTGTATCCGTCGATATGATGGATACAGGTATTGACGTGCCCGAAGTTGTGAATCTTGTATTCTTCAAAAAGGTTATGAGCAAGGCAAAATTCTGGCAGATGATTGGCAGAGGTACCCGTCTTTGCAAGGGGCTTATTGACGGAAAGGACAAGGATATTTTCTATATCTTCGATTTCTGCGGAAACTTTGAGTTTTTCAGAATGAATCCTCCCGGTAAGGAAGTTCCTGCAACGCTGTCCGTTCAGGAAAGAATCTTCAACATTAAAACAACAATGCTCTATAAACTGCAGGATTTGGCTTATCAGACTGATGCTCTGAAAGTATTCAGAACTGCACTCAAAGAAGATGTCATTTACAAAATCAAGGAGCTGAATCGTGATAATTTCTCAGTTAAACAGCATCTGAAATATATTGATATGTATGCCGATGCAGAAAAGCTGAATGTTCTCACACCCGCAGACCTTCAACAGCTCAAAGATGAAGTTGCACCGCTGATTCTGCCCTATAATGACGAAATCAATGCTGTCCGTTTTGATGCTCTTATTTATGCAATCGAACTGGGCTATATCATAGGTAATACATACAAAAGAGGCAAAAAGGACCTTAAAAAGAAGGTCAGAGAGCTGACAAAGATTGCAACTATTCCCGAAGTTGTGGAACAGAGTGAAATATTTGAGAAAATTCTGCATACGGATTATCTCGAAACTGCCGATATCAATGATTTTGAAATCATCAGAGAAAAACTCCGTGACCTTATAAAATATATTCCTGATTATGTAGCTCCGCCGATTGATATTGATATGGATGATTATATTATCAATATTGACTGGAATGAATCAGAGCTTGGCAGTGATGATTTGGTGAATTACAAAATGAAGGTAAATCACTACATCAGAAACCATATGGACAGCCCTGCTATTGCAAAACTGCACACAAATCAGCCCCTGACTGCAGAAGATATCAAATCTCTTGAAAAAATCCTCTGGTCAGAGCTTGGCACAAAGGATGATTATGCAAACGAATATCAGGATAAGCCTCTCGGAGAACTTGTAAGAGAAATTGTCGGTCTTGATATGAACACGGCAAAAGAAGCATTTTCAAAGTATCTCAATGATGTCAATCTTGATGACAGACAGATTTATTTTGTCAATCAGATTATCAATTACATTGTTCAGAATGGTATGATGAAAGATATGTCAGTTATGCAGGAAGCTCCGTTTACCGATAACGGTACGATTGTCGATATCTTTACAGATGCAGTTGTATGGACAGGCATTATGAAAATTATCAAATCTATCAATGCAAATGCAATTGCGGCTTAAGAACATCACCCTGCTCTCATCTGATGGCAGGGTTTGTTGCTTTATATGGTTGTTTTCGAAGACAGTCTGTCATAATTGTATTGTCAGGATGAAGAGAATGAATTCTCATAAGGCACATCGGTCATCAGTTAATCAGACTCCAGAGTCAAATATAGTATATATACGAATTCTTTTTCGCCTGACTTTATTCGATGTGCTTTATGAGGACGGTCTTAGTTATAAAATAAAAATAAATATCCGATGCACATTCATCAATCGATTCTATACTTGTAAAATTAAACACAGATAAACCTACAGATTACGAACAGTTAGCAACTTGGCTTAATGAAACCAAGCACCACAATGGTTTTTATATTTTAGGAATATAGCCAATTTCCAATTTGCCGAACCGAATTCAAACTGCTCTCATCTGAGGGCAGTTTTCGTTTTTAAGATTGAATTGTATAACGGTAGTATGCTATTATAAAAACAGAAATTTGCAGTTGTAGTTAATGATGCCAAAACATAAGTATTTAAGGTGATAAATATGATATACATAACTGGTGATACTCATATTCCGGTGGATATCAAAAAACTGAATTCTAAAAAGTTTCCTGAACAACGGGAACTGTCCGAAAATGACTATGTCATTATATGCGGAGATTTTGGCGGAGTCTGGGAAAATAGTCCCTCGGACTTATATTGGCTCAAATGGCTTAATACACGGAATTTTACCACACTTTTTGTGGATGGGAATCATGAGAATTTTGAGTTATTGAACACATATGAACTTGTTGATTTCTGCGGAGGAAAAGCACACAAAATCGCTGATAAAATATATCATCTAATGCGAGGTGAAATTTTTCAAATCAACGGTAAAAGCTTTTTTGCTTTTGGTGGTGCTGAATCTCACGATAAGGAATACAGAACTTCCGGAAAAACCTGGTGGACAGACGAAATGCCATCTGCTGATGAATATAAAAATGCCATTTCAAATCTGAACAGATATAAGTGGGAAGTTGATTATGTTATTACTCATTGCTGTGCTACATCAATTCAGCAGGAAGTAGCATCAAATTTAAAAACAAATGAACTTACTGACTTTTTTGAAAATATCAAATCAAAACTGACATACGATAAATGGTTTTGCGGACATTATCATGTCGATAAAACAATCGCAAATAAGCAACACATATTATATAATGAAATAATAAAACTTTCTGAATAACAAAAGACAAAAATATTTTTTATTATCATTTTTCAATAAACATCATAATTAAATCGACAAAGCGAAGCCTGGATTACACAGACTTCGCTTAAATTCTTTATTTAAGGAGTTTTATAAATGGACAAAAAAATCAGACGAATCAAACTTTCTACAGAAAAAGATGAAAATGGCTCATTTTACAGCATAATCTTTGAGAACAAGCATGCTCTTGTAAGATTCCATGACGGCAGAAACGGATGGCAGAGATATATTCATCAGAGCTATCCTTCCGGCATAGAAAATCTTGCAGAGATTTTTGAAGCTATCGAAGACTTTGAGGCACTTGATTGCTACTTTTGTGATGATGAGGAGGAAGAATGTGATGAGGAATAATTTCCTTGAAGAATTCTATCACGGTAACATTGCACCACAAAGCCAGTCTTTCAGCAAAGATAATGATTTTAAAACTGCATGGGATAAACTTTCAAAAAACGAAGAAATACTTTCAAAGATACTGACAGGAGAAGAACACAAGCTTTTTCGTGAATATGCAGATTCATTCGGTCGCGCATTTACACTTAATGACAAAGAGGCATTCATCAGAGGCTTTAAAATAGGAGCACGAATAATGTTTGATATATTCGACAACCCGGACGAGCTGATGTTTATTTAGGAGGATATGTTATGAAAACAAAAATAGTCGATATTCAGGAATTCAATACTTCGGTGGGCATTCTCAGAATAGAAACACGTATTGCAGAGGAAAGTAAATTTCGTTCCATTGCTGAAAACAAGGTTATCTTCAATGGTACTGAGTTTTCCGGTGTAAAAGCACTTGAAGAAAAACTTGACATTTATGAATATGAATGTCTCAGATGCGAAGTAGAAAAGTTGTCCACATTGTTAGACTTGTATATGCAAGCCTATCCGAGGACACTGTAATATTAAAAAGCAAAGGGATACACTTCAAATGAAGTTGTATCTCTTTGTCTTTGTTTTTATTGCAAAACATCTTTCATAATTACTTAAGCTTATGTTATATATTTATTCTTTCTACTTAAGCTTTATATTATATATTATACTTTAATACTATAATATTATAATAAATATAAAACTTAAAGCCCTTGCCATCAAATCACTTCACACCTATACTCATGTGCAATTTTTTGCACTTTCAGAAATACATTTTTTATAATGTCTTATGGCTGTTTTTTATGCTTAGAATTCTTTTATTCAGGAATTCTGAGCATTTTTTTTGCTGAAAGCAATTATTTTTCATCATCACAAACAGATAACAAACAAATCGCAATCAAATCGCAAACAAATATCAAGGAAATCGCAAACAAAAAAATATTCCTGAAAAAACTGTACAAAAAAAAGTTTTCAGTTCACATCTTTCATCATTAATCCGAAAGGTGTGAATAAAAATGACCGATAAAGAACTTTTTTCAGCAATGCTCTTTCACGATGACAAAAACAGTAATTACATTATTCAGAAATTTAAACCCGAAACCGATAAGATATACGAAGTTGTAAAGGCAAAGGATTTTCTTGATACAAAACTATCATCTGATGAGGATATTTACGTAACAATAAACGGTTTTTGCGGGCGAAGAAGAAAATCAGGTAAGTGTCGTCAGATAAATGCTCTTTTCTTTGACCTGGATTTCCATGATGAGGAATATACTAAAGCAGTAGGCTGGGGTGTTGACCATACATATTTATCATTAAAGGACGCAATTGAATCAAATCGACTAAAAAAACCTAATCTGATTATCAATACAGGAAGAGGTCTGCATTTGTACTACATCTTTAAAAATAGCATTCCTTATCGTCTGTCAGATAATTCTGTAAATGAAAAAGGTCTTAAAATCAGAGACAGCATAATCAAATCTATCAGCGATGATATACAAGCGGTACTTAGCGGTGCGAATTGCATACTTGGACTTGATTCAAAAGTATCAGATATAGCTCGTTTGGCAAGAATTCCCGGAACAATAAACTCAAACACCAAAACAGTAACGAAGATTATTGATTACGATTTTGATTATTATACTTTTGAAGAGCTGCTGAAGCCAAAAACACAGAAAAAGAAGTCTGCTCCGAAAAAGAAGACAAAAAATATCGAATTCGGACAGGCTCTTCACATCAGCAGACTTGCTTCGCTTGAAAAGCTTCAGGAATTAAGGAATTTTGATTGCACGGGATACAGAGAGTATATGTGTTTTTCTTATTACAATGCTGCTGTTCAGATATATGACAAAGAGACTGCATACAACAAGCTTAAAGCTTTCAGAGACAAGTTCAATGATGTTCGTGCTGTGCCGGATTGTCAGTTAAAAGCATTAGCCAACTGCATCGACCGTAACAAATGCAGTAATTATGAATCTTTTTACAAGCTCAGAAATGACTGGTTTGTTCAAAAACTTGAAATTACACCCGATGAAATTGCTGAGCTTGGTATGTTTCAGCTTTCGAAACGAGAACTGAAAAAACAGAAGAACAAGCAGGACAAGCAAGAACAGGCAATGCAGGTTATTGAGCTTGCGGCAAACGGTATGAATCATCAGACAATTGCAGATACAGTCGGCATATCAAAACGAAAAGTTCAGTACATTCTGAAAGCAGCAGGCGTTACAAGAGGATATAACCGCAAATCGGCATAAAAACAGCACCTACATTAAATGGGTGCTGAACTTATATGTATGATTCATAAGCAACAATCTTGATGATTGAGTATTTATTCGTAGTTTTTACTTCAATGCAATTACTGTCTGCAAACTTTTTAAGTGCAGTTCGGACCTGACTTACAGTAAGTCCTGTTGCGGTTGATAGAATTGATAATTTTGTCATCAATTCGCCCTTATCAATTACAGTTGACTTAAAGGCAACGGGTTCTGTATTTGCTTTGAGTAAAAGGTAAACCCACAGATGTCTGGTCTGATATTCATTGAACCAGTCAAAATGAAGTGTGTTTCCATCGACTTTGAAACAATCCTGAGTTTTCCTCTTCATAAGATAGGGAAAATCCTTCTTGATTTTCAAGGATATCTCTTTACCGGATACTCTTTTTGAAATATATCCCGAGTTTTTAAGGCTTTCCAATGCTTTTTCTGTCGCAGGCTTTGAAAGTCCTGTGATGCAAGTTATCTGCAAATATGTAGTTTTCAGTTTCTGCTCCTTATCAGCGTTGAGCAGAACATACCACATTACCTGCATTGTCTTGGGCTCTTTGAAAATCTTGTCTTCTGTGATGCTTTTTCTGATAATAATGTTACGGTTCATATGAACACTCCTATAATTTATTTACGATACCATTCAAATCGCAAAGAAATTATGAGAGAAAATTTGATTAAATTTTTTTTGTATATAAAAAACTGAAAAAATTCTTTTATATTAATGTTTAGAAATCATAATTATTTTAGTTCTTCTTGATATGTTGGTATTTTTTAACTCTCCATTTCTATGTTTGTTATGCGAAACAGCTCTCTTGAAAAAAAGAGGGCTGTTTTGCTTTTATCTGAAACTGTAACAATCATAATTATTTCATAGCATCGATATTTTGGAATTCTCCTGTTTGTATCTGGGTTTTGATATTTGTTTTTCCCGGATGCTGACCCCGCAGAAACAGTCCTTTCATTAAAAAGGGCTGTTTTTGTTTTATGTGAGAAAATTTTGTAATATAAAAATTTTTCCCTGAAAAACCGTCATAATTGAATTATCCCCACCATCCCGTGAGGGAAAGTGGGGATTTATGCTATATACCTACAGTTACGTTATATGTAACAGTCTGTTGATGTCCCGCAATATTGCGGTTTTTCCGTATAAAGTCAAAACGGACTTCGGGACATTTTGTAATAATATATACTTCTTGTATAGTTGTATTATGCAAAAAAAGAACTACCGTAATACAAAAAAAGCAAAATTTGTCCGATGTGCTGACGTCTTTTGGATACAACAGTTATGATAGACTATAATAGAAGACATTATTTTTAATTCAATAAAGCACTTGACTTTTTATGTTTTTCTATATATAATATTTATAGAACATATGTTCTATAAATATTATTTTCCTATATTTTTCTATATTTTTTAATACAGAATGTTATAATTTTGTAACATTATGTATTGATTTTGAGTAAAATGTGTTATATAATAAAAACAGAAAGGATGAGTTTTATGAAAAAAACTATTGGTGGAAGAATTCGTGAAATTCGTGAACAGAAAGGCTTTACTCAAGAATTTATAGCTCAACAACTTAATATCAGTCGCCAAAAATTGGCTCGAATTGAGAAAGGTCAAAATGACATTTCTTTTGATTTGATTGTAAAAATTGCAGATATCTTAGGTGTTTCATCATCAAGCATAACATTTGTTGTAGAACAACAAACAGTTGAAGTTTTTCGCACGGGTGGTAATGCATCAACATCATTCTCAGAGATTGAGGAAATTATTGATATGTTTTTTGCAAATAAAAGCCTTTATAATCGAATGATTTTGGAGGATGATAATGGTTAGTAGTAGAAGAAAAAGAGAAATTGCAGAGATTGCGGACCAAACTCGTAGACTTGCAGGTATTTCAACATATGGTATTAATGATATTTTTGACGCATGCCAGTCTTTAAATTATTATTATCTAAGATATCCTCTTATGGACGGAGTGTTAGGGGCTGTAATAAAAAGAGATGCCGAATATATAATTTTTTCTAATTCATCAGTTGTTTATTCAAGAGAAATATTTACTCTCGCACACGAAATTGGTCATATCCGATTAGGTCATTTGAATTCAGAAACACAAACAATGGAAGATACTAATCATACAATAAGTAGCAATGATGAAAAGGAAGTAGAAGCAAATTTTTTTGCAGCCTGTTTTTTAATACCGAAAGATGCACTTTTGAAAATCATAGAAGTATTTGATATTGTTAATTTTTCAATATTGGACATTGTTAGATTACAAAGTGTATTTAATACAAGTTTTGAAACAACAATAAACAGATTGAATTATTTATCTATCATAAATGAGCAAAAATTGGAATTATTAAAACTTCAAAAAAAAGAGCAAACAATTAGTTCTATTTTAAAGTCAATAGGTAATGATGCAAATCTGTGCATTCCTTCGAATGTAAAAGCTATATCAATGGATTATTTAAAATGGATACAGTTTAATTACTCCAACAATCTCATTTCAAAAGCAACAGCAGAAAAAGCATTAGGATATTTAGATATTTCTATTGACTCCATTGACATTGAACCAGTTAATTCTGATGATGATTTTGATTTTGATGCTTTCTGGGAGGATGACGACGAATGAAAGCATCATTAGATACAAATGTAATAATACATTTATATAAAGCCAATCAACAGCACATTTTATTTTCTCTTTTTGGCAAGAATATCTTTGTTTACGAATTTTTGGTCAATCAAGAACTCAAAACTCATGGACAAGATATAATGCAAAAATTCATGGATGATGTTGCTGATGGAAAAATAACCATCATAACAGATGATTATTTAAAAGAATGTGGCATCTATTTTTTATTTAAAAGTTACTACCAAGAAGACAGACCTCTTTACAACACTGGTGATACAGGTGAGGTTTATGCCATTGCATTGGCCAGAACATTGGGAGCTATGTCTATAGTAACTGATGACACAAAAATTGGAGGTCCTCATGCAACATTAATGCGACTTCCAAGCAGTGATGTCATTCCTTTTTCTTTTTGTGAGGTTTTATTTCTTTTGTTTTTAGAGAACAAAGTAACCATAAATGAGATACTGTCAACATACAATGCTGTTATAGAAAAATCAAATGATTTTTTTGTTTCACTAAAATCTGAATTCGAAAAGTTTGTAAAACGTTTTTCTCTTTCTCCTTATAGTGAAAGAGAAAAGCAATGGATGAGTGATTATTGTAAAAGCATATCGGTTGACTTTACAAAAGAAATAAAGACTCTAAAAAAAGAACTAAAAAAAATATTGTAACAATAAAAAATCTACACGAACTCGTTTTTGTGTAGATTTTTATTATATACCTACTGTTACATTGTATGTAATAGTCTGCTGATGTCCCTGGGTATTGCGGTTTTTCCTTATGAAGTCAAAACGGACTCCGGGACATATGATATTGACCATCTGACCGCCTACTGAACCTGCCTGTCTTGATGTGAGGTCACCGTTGTAGCCCTGCTTGAGGTTAACACCTACTTCAGAAGCTGCTTCCATCTTGAATCTGTTAAGAGCTTCTCTTGCTTCGGGTACAAGGCTCTGCTTGTTGCTGCTTGCCATGAGTTTTCGCACTCCTTTCGGATTAAGTTTGCGTTTGCAATACTATTTTGAACTTTTGCGACACTTTTATTATTGAGAATTTTTTGAAACATAATATTATAATTTTCAGCAAATATTAAAAACGTGCTTTACAATTAAGTAAAACACGTTTTTTCATTTTTATATAATTTTTGCAAGCGTATTAAAGATAAAACACATTATTGAATTTCTGTTTGCCTGTGATGCTGTCAGCTGAGCGGATGCAGGAGCTTCAGTCGGTTCATAAGCAGCTTCTGTTAAGTTGTTGCTCATGTAAATTTTTTCGCAAAGCTCTTCGTTTGCAAATTCCAATCCTACGATTCCGTAATATTCGCCTTTTACAAATTCATATTCGGATATTTTTGCATTAACTTCACAGGCTGTATAAATCGGGAACGGAAGACCGCCGGTACAGTTAGTCATATTAATATTGTAATTATCCTTGCTGAGGTCTTCATTCCAGAATGCAGATACAGCTTCCCATTTCTGACGGGGAGCAAGCTTATAAGAATCCTGTACAAATGTATGAGAATATACATTATTTCCGTTTTTCAATGCCCAGATGTTTCCGAGACGGAAATCAATTATTTCTGTTCCTTCCACATAAGGATAGCTGCCGAAATTAATTCCGCTGTTGGAATCATTGAACTTTTCGGCTGAAGCACCGACTACACGAAGAAGAACTATTTTTCCTCTTGCTTCATCAAGAGTGGGAGTTTTGTTTTCAAGATACCAGGAATCTTCATCACCCTGAATATGCTTTGAGTAGAACAAGTCAAAGAAGCTGTCTCCTGCAGTGCTGTTTACTTCCTTTAACTGGAAAAGAATTGTTTCTCCGGGATTGTTGTCAAGAAAACGTTTGCAAGCATCAATAGTATCTTCGGCTGTCAATTTAGGAGCAAACAGTCCGTCTGAAACGTGACAGCTTGAAATACCGTGCATGGCATAGAAATTTTCATTTTTTAACTCGAATCGCATATCTAAATATCGTACACCTGCATAAAGCTGTGCTTCAATATTCAAAAACTGTGTCTGAGAGATCAACCCGAATGTACAGTAAGCAGTTGCACTGTCGTGAGTTCCGGGAATGTTGATGGAAGTTATGTAAGAAGAACCGTCAACGGCACTCATCCAGTTAGAGCCGTCTGTTTTTGAATCGAGCTCAGCAGCAGAAACACTGAAAAGAGAAACAGATAAAAACAAGAAAATACAAATAAACGCTAAGATTTTTTTTGACATTTTTTATCCCTCCTGATTTTGACATTCAGTGAATGTCATATTGTTTTAGATTGTAACATATAATCTTCATATTGACAAGCACTAAATGTCAAAAAAAGAGGATGTTTTATGTTTATAAACAAAACTAATGACGGATTAAATAATGTTTGCGGAAAAAATATAGCTTATTTTCGTACAGCTTTAAATATTTCTCAAAGACAACTCGCAGACAAAATGCAACTGGTGGGTATTAATATTGATAAAAATGCCATTCAACGCATTGAGTGCGGTAAACGGTTTGTTACGGATATAGAAATAATTGCATTCGTCAAAGTATTCAATATAACTTATGAAGAATTATTAAACACTCAAAAAAATGAAAACGATTAACTTGTTGATAAGACAAAAATCCTCACCTGTAGTTGTTAAAGCACAGGTGAGGATTTTTTTGCTTGTTTTATGAAAATATAGTAGCTATAAAACGAATTTATCCGATTCTTTTAAATCAAGTGATGTAATTATATGTTCAAAGTTTTCTTTTGCTGTTTCCAGTGCTGAAGTTTTATGTGAATCACTGCCCAGATAGAATTTACATCCGCAGTCCTTGGCTATCAAATAAGGTCTGAGCATAATATTTTTCAGTTCTTCCGACATTGAAAGAGTTTTCATATTCAGTTCGATGCCAACACCTTTAGCAGCACAATCGGAAAAAACTGAATATAATTTCTCATCTGTAAGAAGTTTGATAACCTCTGGAGTTCTGTCTTTTAAAATATGACCGCAGGTTAAATGTGCAATGCCGATTTTATGCCACGGTAAATCTTTTTTCAACAGCTCGGTAATTCTGTTGAGCCAGATATCAGCACATTCTTCAGGCGTTTGTATTTTTGTTTTTACGGTGTTTCCGACCAGATGCAGATGAGTTGTCGGTATTGCGATAAAATCAAAAGTATCAAACCTTTCTTTACTGATGCCTAATACATAATTATAGTCCATATCTGCTTCTGCTCCGAAAAGGAATTCCACATCAGGATCCTGCGGTAAAGGCAAAACGGAAGATACACATTCAAATCTCTGTCCGTCATGCCATTCAGCTTCACTTGTAACATTTTCATCCCACAAATGATTGGTAAGACATATTTTCTTTAAATTATTTTGTTTTGCATAATTTAATATTGCTTCAGGTGTCTGGTTTTCATCATGACAGCAGGGTGAAACAGTAGAATGAATATGAAAATCATGGTCAGCAACAAATCGCATATAATCATCTCCGAAATGATTATATCATAAAACTTTTGTGTGTACAATATATATTGTGTGTATTATTAATATAAAATATTTTAATTTGGTTGAAAATTTGTGCAATATGTGTTACAATATTCAAAAAAGGAAAGAAGTGGAATTGAAATGAAAAAAATCACAGCAATTATTCTCAGTCTGGCAATGCTCTTTTGCTCATTAAGTGTTGTTGCCTTTGCTCAGGATGAAAAACCGTTTTATCTGGTGCTTGGTGACTCCATTGCTTACGGCTCAGGCCTTGCAAATTCAAAGGCAGCCTGTTACGGCAAGATAGTTGCAGACACCAACGGTTATGAGTATGTAAATCATTCCGTGCCCGGTCATACAACGGCAAATCTTATAAGCCGTCTTTCAAATGAAACTGTAATTGCAGACCTTGAAAAGGCTGATATTATCAGCATCTCAATCGGCGGAAACGATTTTCTTCTGAATAACCTTATCGGGCTTATGTTTGATTCGATCGTGAAGAATGATCATACACAATATGATGCAATAGCAGATAATGTTTATGTGAATCTCGGTAAAATCGTTGATATCATAAATGAGAATAATGAAGATGCGGTTATCCTTATGCAGACTCTTTATAATCCGCAGTCCGGCTATCTCAGAGCACCTTATCAGGCAGGTGCAGACAGAATCAACGCTGCTATTGCTCGCTATAATGAGGAAAACCCCGGTGAAATCGTGATTGTTGATGTTGGTACTGCTCTCGGTGATGACCTTGAAAACTTTGCAAGTGACGAAATACATCCCAGCACAAAAGGTAATGAGATAATTGCAAAAGAAGTGCTTGCAAAACTTTATGAACTTGAACTTGGCGAGAGCACTGAACCTGTTATTGCAGAAAAAGGTGTGGATATACAAGTTCCCGCAATCATGACAATGATGCTTGATGTTTACGGATACTTTTTCCATGTGCTGTCATTGGTTTATGATTTTTTTGCTTCGGTATTCTGATTGATATATCTTTTGTTGCTTAGTATAAAATAATAAAAAAGGTGGCTTTACTCGTTTTGAGAAAGACCACCTTTTATACTATACTATACTATATTATATCAAGCAGACCGCTGGCGCCGTTTATTATCATTTCGGATGCAAGCAGTGCCAGTTCATCCATCGTGAGGTTTGTGTCACCTTTGAGCCATCTGAGATACATCGCAATTGTTCCCGATGCAATAAATTCTGCGGTAAGTTTGAATCTTTCACTGGCAGAAGTGTTTGCTCTGCCGTAAAGATTTATGAGTTCGTTGCAGAGAATATCCTTTATGTTCAGCATAAAGTCGGAAAAGTCGTTGTTGATTGCAATTCTTTTGAACAAATCTATTTTTTCGCTTATTATATCATTTACATTTGCAAAAAGAGAATACGGTGATCTGTTGTTTGTTGAATAATCAATGATTTCGTCCTTTATCAGTGTTACAAGCATGTTTCCCAGATCATTATAGAGGTCAGCAATGCTTCCGTAATGCAAATAGAAAGTTTTTCTGTCTATGTTTGCAATTTTTGCCAATTCTGTTATGGTGATTTTTGAAATATTTTTTTCCTGCAGTAATGCAAAAAACGCACCGATAATGGCTTTTTTTGTTTTTATCTGCCGTCTGTCATAGTTTTCGCTGTAGTAAAGTGCTGTTTCTATTTTGTCCATATTTTCACCTTTTTTATTTATTACATGTATTAGTATAACTTAAAAATGCGAAATAGTCAACACTTTGTGAATTAAATCCTTTTTTGTTGAAATATACACTTTTTGGGTTTTAAATATTATAGCTGCATTTTGTTTGTTGAATGTGGTTGACAAAAACGAAAAATTAATTATAATTAAAATGAAATAATATCCTGGAGGTTATTAATGATGAAAAAAATTATTGCAGTATTTCTTGCAGTTGTAATGCTTTGCTGCGCAAGCATTTCTATGGTTTCTGCACTGACACCTGCTGAAGAGGCAAAGCTTCAGTTTAACGAAGACGGTACATTTAAAATTCTGACTCTTGCAGACATTCAGGACGATGCTTTACTGCTGAGTGTTACAGCAAAATTCATTGATGCTGCTGTTGCTTCAGAGCAGCCTGACCTTATCATCCTTACAGGTGACAATATCGCAGGTCATCTTACTGCATCAGCTGCAAAAAGCGCAACTGCTATCAGAAAATTTATGGACATTCTTGAGCCCTACGGTATTCCCGTTGCTATGGTTTTCGGCAATCACGATGATGACGGCGGAAAGATGAGCAAGGAAGACCAGATGAAGGTCTACGAAGAATACAGCTGTTTTATCGGTTTCGATGAAGGCGAAGCACTTGACGGCGTAGGTACATACAATGTGCCCATCTTCTCATCAACAGATGACAGCGATATCGTTTTTAACTGCTGGCTTTTCGACTCAGGCAGCTATGACGAAAACGGCGGATATGACCGTGTAAGACAGAGTCAGATTGACTGGTACAAGGCAAAGTCTGCTGAACTCAAAGCTGCAAACGGCGGCGAAGTTGTTCCTTCACTCGCATTCCAGCACATCATTGTTCCCGAAATCTTCGAGGCTCTTGATGAAGTTTCTGTAGGTACACCCGGTGCAATTTCCAAGTACGGCAAGTTCTATGCTCTTCCCGAAACTGCAGCAGAAGGCAGTTTTATGGGTGAACCCCCCTGTCCCTCAGCTGTGAATGACGGTCAGTTTGATGCTCTTGTTGAGGGCGGTGATGTTCTCGGTATCGTTACAGGTCACGATCACTCAAACTCATTTATTGTTCCTTACAAAGGCATTGATCTTATCAATTCTCCCACATGTGGCTTCCAGTCATACGGTATGACAGAAGTAAGAGGTATCAGAGTGTTCACTCTTGATGAATCCAACCCTGCTTCATATGAAACATATATCGTTAAGTATCAGGATCTTTTTGCTGATGATGCAATGGCAATGCTCATGCATGATTTCTTTGCATTCTTCAGTAATTTTATCGCAGTATTCAGTGCATTTTTCGGCAGCCTCAGCGGTATGTTCAGTTTCTGATAAAATTAATTATAACGCAGTCGTTTTCATTGAGGAAATGACTGCACAGATCGTTGAAAACCGTGTTTTGCAATTAAGCAAGACACGGCTTTTTTTTGTTGTTGCAAAAAAAACCTTAAAGTGATATAATCAAAAAAAGGAGGAGTTGAAATGAAAAAAGCAAAAGCATTGTTTGCTGCAGGCGTAATTGTTGTTGTGGCAGGACTGTCTGCTGCGATGTGGTATCTTAATGACAGCGGAATTTTGCATAACGGGAATACCACCGAAACCTATATTGATGAAAACAATAATAATGACGGCGGAAATATTGAAGATAATAATTCTTTTGAAGATAATAACGACGAAGAACAGACCGAAGTTCAGCAGACAACTGCAGAAACTGTAAAAGAAGTTGATGAAACTGAAATAAATGAGTTTCTTTCTGCTTTTGCAAATGTATATTTTGCAGAACAGGGAAGCGGGTTTGATATTCAGAAGTGCAGTGATTATGAGTTGATACAGTTTGCATATCTGCACATACGTAATACGGACAGCGAGTCTGTAATACTTGAACAGCGTGATGACAGCATTATGTATTATTACGGTGTGCCTTCTGACAGTGTTAAGGACGTTGTTGAAAAGTATTTTGGAGTGCAGATACCGGAAGAAAGTGTATACACGGAAAATGATTATGCATTTTTCAGCTACAGTAACGGATATTTCTATACACCTGCTGCCGACGGACTGGCTTATGAAAACACCGCGGTTGTTGATTCCGTTGAATACAGAAATAATCATGTTATCGTTCGGTTTTCTGTTTATACGGGAGATGAAAAATATGCTGACGGTGAAGCAAAAATTCAGCTAAGCAACAATAATATGAATCTTGTAAGTTATCATATATATAATTGAGTCAGAGCGTTTTTTTGTGAATACAAAGTAAAAACAGCCATTTTTTTCTTTTTTTTGTGAATATTAACGGATAAAAAAAATCAAAAAGACTTGATTTATGTTGTACAGTATGCTATTATAATAGCGTTCTTGTATTTTAGTTTCACAAGGCAAGAAGAAAATACTTAGGATTCTTGGAATCCAAAATATTCAAGGAGGAATTTTATCATGAGTAAAAATCTGAAATCACTTATCTGCTGTATACTTGCTCTTCTCTTCGTTTCCGGTACTGTTATTGCAGTTTTTGCTGACAGCAATAGTGCTATTAAGGGTGCTGAAGCAGTTTCTGTTACAGAAGAAGAATCATCTGATGCAGAAGTAACTTACAGACTTGGTGACGTAAACTTCGACGGTAGAATCACAGCTGCTGATGCTCGTCTTGCACTTCGTTACTCAGCAAAGCTTGAGACTCCCAATGCAGAACAGTTCATCGTTGCTAACGTTATCTTGGACGGCAAGATCGAAGCAAACGATGCAAGACTTATCCTCAGAGTTTCTGCTAAGCTTGCAAAAGAATCAGATTTCGGTATTGCAGCATAATTTAAAAAATAGTTTTTTACAGAGCAGTTTTCTGCTCTGTTTTTTTTACTTTATAGGAAACTCGTTCCTATAAAGTAAAAAAAGATTATATGTCCCTCCGAACGCCCGCTACGCGTGCTCGGAGATGGACGAATCGAAAACGGTCGCCGCGTTACGGCGAAAGCCGTTTTCTTGTTATTGTTAATACATATTGATGAAAAGTTGACAAAAAATATTTCAACTTATGTAAAAATATTGTTGCAATTTATTCATCTTTGTGTTAGAATAGCGTTGTTATTATAAATATAAGTATTTGCAAGGGGGTTGAAGTTTTGGCGGACTCCAATAATACAAATCAGACTCCGGTCGGTGAAGAGCTGAATACCGATTATGTTTATGAAAACAGACGGTATGTCGGCACAAAAGAAACTGTCGGTTTTGTTCTTTGGGATGCAGCTCAAAGCTTTAATATCAATAAGTATTCCGATCGTTTCATAACGAACATTGTTCAGGTTGACCTGTCTCTTCAGATGATTGAACAGGCAATCAACGGTGTTTGGGATATCGTTAATGATATCTTTATGGGTGCTATTGTTGATAAAACACGTACACGTTGGGGTAAGTTCAGACCGTATCTGCTTGCTCTTGCAGTACCAGGACTTATAGGTACATGTCTTTATTGGCTTATGCCTCTTCTTTTTGCAGGCAGAACTTCAATGGATATGACAAAGTTTGTATTCTACGTTCTTCTTGCTTTTATCCGTGAAGGTATCGGCACATTCCAGAATATTGCTCGAAACGGTCTTCTTTCTACCATAACGCCACACCCTGTTGACCGAACCCGACTGATTACGTTGGCTAACTTCGCATCGGGTACATTCGGTGAAAAACTTCCTGAACAGATAATGACTGTTATTCTTGACCTTATCGATAACAGCGTTTTTAAGGGCGGTGCAAGCAAGAAGAGTATGTATCTTGCATCATTCGTCGGAATGGGTATGTTTACAAACTTCGTTGCCAGCGGTATGTCATTCTGGTTCTTTACAAACAGTAAAGAGAGAATCATGCAATCGGTTGAGTCACCCAGTGTAATGCAGGGTATGAAATCAATTGTCAACAATAAGCCTATGCTGCTGCTTACACTCAGTGGCTTCCTTTCAAGCTTCGGTATCGGAGGAAGTAAGAGTGACTATTACATAGATGTTCTTCACCTTGCTTCAATGACAATGATTACAGGTATTGCCGCAGCACCCGTCAGCCCCGCATCTTATGCTTACGTTCCCTGGCTGCGCAGACACTTCTCAAGTAAATTCCTGTATATCTCAACAAACTATATTTCAAATTTCCTTAACGTATTTGTATTCGGTATCGGTTGTGTCGGTATGAACTGGAAAACCAAGAAGGGCGGTATTTACCAGAGCACAATAGGTATGCTTATAGTTATGAGTATTTATGAACTTGTATGGACTCTATTCTACGGTGCACGTTCAGTTATCGGTACAGAAATGTTCAACGAAGCTATGGACTACTGTGAATGGAAGAACGGTTACAGAACAGAGGCTATGACTTCAGTAGCAAAGGATATTGCACAGAAAGTTTCAGCAAAGTTCTCATCACTCATCAGTACAGGTCTTAAAAAGCTTGTCAAGTATGACCAGACAGCTTATGTTTCAGGCAGAGAACAGACAGACAGCGTTAAGTTCTATATGTTTGCAATGTTCACAATTGTTCCTGCAATTACAGGCTCATTCGGTATCTTGCCGATGCTCTTCTATGATCTTGACGGTAAGAAGAAAGAGCAGATGTATGCGGAACTTCTTGTCAGACGTGCAAAGCTTCAGAAAGCAGCTGATTCAGGCGACACTGAAGAACTTGCAAAGGCTGCAAAAGAGCAGAGGGAAAATGTTTAATAAATTGTAAAAATTAAGGCGTTGTGTTCAGATGAGCACAACGCCGTTATTTTAAGTGTTTTTCTTTATTGTTTCATTCATAAAAGTGGATGCACCTTTGCGTCTGCCGTACCAGACGGTAGTTTTTGCAAAATCGTGCCATGATTCATATGTTTTGTCCTGTCTGAATGAATAAAATGTTTTTTTCTTTTCGGGCTTTCTGACTTCACCTTGCATCAGAGCAGAAAAATATGAGTGCATATCATATTCACAGGAAAAGTTATAGTTTGTTCTGAAGGGTTGTTTCAGAATATTATCCTGATATGTTTCTATATCTTCAAAAATATCATTATCAATATCAAAACTTTTCAGGAACGGTGTTATGCTCTTTTTGTATTCTTCGTAATTTTTGATACACTCAATGAATGCGCCCTCTTCAAAGAACCATATAATATTGCCCAGCTCTTCGTTATAATAATTCCATTCGCCGTCGTTGGAATTTTCATATTTATCCCTGAAAGATGCAAAAAGCGAATGAAGAAAACCTGTGTCGGTGTTCATGATGTAGTCAAGCAGTGACGAATAGAAGTTATAATATGACACATTCTTTTCATAACGGAGATAAAGAGCAAAGCACCTGAGAAGACCGAGGGAATGAAAAGCCTGAAGACATACCGAGAACATATTTGTGTCCACCCAGTCGTTACGGCTCATTGTGGATGTTGATCGGATGATATATGAATATTCCTCAACTTCTTCTTTTGCATCATTTGCAGAATGAATGTGGTTGAACTTAACCTTTGCAACTTCGATATTGTATTTTTCGAGCATCTCTTTTTTGCCAAGAGGTGAGTTGGGCAATACTTCGCAATAGTAGACACTTATAGAGTTGTGCTGACCGTAGTCAAGGAGAGTGCACAGACCTTTGCAGAAAGATTCTTTAGTTTCACCGGGCAGACCGAGTATCAGCTCTGAATATGAGGGGATACCTGCTTCGTTATACTTTTTCAGAAGGTCGGAGAAATACTCCATCGAGAGGTTCTTTCTGCCGATGTTTTCAAGCACTTCGGGTGACAGCGACTGATAGGCAAGAGTTGCGCCTTTGTCCATGCCGTATTCGTTGAGCTTTTTGCACATTCTGAAAACCCTGTCGTTGCTGTTCTTTGTGTAGCAACAACGGAATACATCGGGATAACCCGTTGTTTTTTTATAGGAAATAAGTGTGTCAATAATTTCTTCATCCCTGTCAAGGATTCCGAAATTTGCATCGGCACAGTAGATATATTCTATTTTGTGATCTGAAAGCCACTTGATTTCTGCATTGACTTTTTCCATGGGGAATTGACGGAATGAATTTTTTGCACACCAGTCACAGTATGCACAACTGTACGGACATCCTCGGTTGGTTTCGAGAACGGAAAGAAATTCCGTGTCGGGATCATTTTCTATGACTTCATCAAGTGTACCGTCAAGAAACGGCGATGGATAATGTGAAATGTCATCATAAAATTTTTCTGCAGTTTTTACGATTGTACCGTTTTTTCTGTAATATATATTAGGACAGTTATCTCTGTTTTCTTCCCTGAGAAGTGCGGCAAAAGTTTCTTCTCCTTCACCTGTCATAACGATGTCTATATAATCTTCTGTTTCAAGCAATGAACCGTCTTCTGCGGCATTATGACCGCCGAAAACAATTGTGCATTCAGGGTATTTTTCTTTGACTGCTTTTGCAAGCGACTTGTTGAACTCGGTGTTCCAGAGATAACAGGAGAAACCCATCATATAGGGTGAATCCAATGAAGAAACGATATCCTCGATTTTATGTCGCTTGTATATGGGTTTTACAAAATTATATTCAGCTTTTATTTCAGGAATATTTTTGCAGAATGATGCAATTGCCGCAACGCTGTAAGGTAAATAGACCGCAGAGTTGTCAAAAGCAAAACTGACTTGTACCATATAAATATTCTTCAAAGTTTTCACCTCGTTTCACAAATATATATTATATAACATTTTATATTGTTTTTCAACTGTTTGTTTGACACGGGGATATAAGTGTGCTATAATTCAAAATTGAAAAGGGTGATGATATGAAGAATGTATATCTTGTTCAGGTTTCTACTGTATACGGAGAAGAAAAGAAAACGGCATATCTTCCGTATGCGGCAGGTTGCCTTGCGGCATATGCCTGGGATGATGAAAAAATCAAAGCTGAGTATAATCTCGGCAGATTTATCTATACCCGTGAGAATATAGAAAAGGCTGTTGATTCGCTTGAAAATCCGTATCTGGTCGGATTGTCCTGTTATATCTGGAATATTGAATATAATATAGAGTTTTCAAAAGTTCTGAAGCAAAAATATCCCGACTGCATAACTGTATTCGGCGGTCATCATATCAGACCTGATAACAGTCAGCTGGATGAAATTCCTACTGCTGATATTCTTGTACATGGCGGCGGTGAGGAAGCATTCAAAGCCATACTTACAGCTCTGATTGAGAAGAGAGATCTTTCGGAAATTTATAATATTTCTTTCAGAGGCGAAAACGGAAATATAACGACAGAAAAAAAGAATCCCGAAACCGTTGATTATCCTTCACCTTATCTTACAGGTGTTTTTGACGGAATTCTGAATGACGGGATATCATTTTCTGCTCTTCTTGAAACAAACAGAGGCTGTCCCAATCAGTGTGCATTCTGTGACTGGGGATTCCTTAAATGTAAGGTCAGGCTGTTCCCTATAGAACGTGTTTATGCAGAGCTTGACTGGATAGCAGAACATAAAATCGAATATATTTACGGTTGTGATGCAAACTTCGGTCTTTTCAACCGTGATCTTGAAATTGCGGAGTATATGGTAAGCCTTAAACAGAAAACAGGTTATCCGCAGAAATTTAAAGTCAATTTTACAAAGAATAAATTTGATATCGTAGGTAAAATAAGCAAGTTACTTGTTGATAATAACATGAGTAAGGCTCAGACGATTTCTCTGCAGAGTGTTTCTCCCGAAGTGCTTGAAATCATCGGCAGAAAAAATCTTGATATGGAGTATTACAGCGGTCTTGTCAATTTCTATGCAAAGGAAAAGATTCCCACATATACGGAGCTTATTCTAGGTTTGCCCGGTGAAACATATGAAAGTTTCGCAAAGGGAATCTGCAGTGTTATTGAAAGCGGTCAGCACAGAGCCATAAATGTTTATCCCTGTGAGCTGATTCCAAATTCTCTTCTCGGCAGTAAAGAATATGTTGATAAATATAAAATAAAGACAGTTCATAATAAATTTATTCAGTATCATATAAATCCTGACAGAACAGAAGAGGATGTTGATGAGTATTCGTCACTGATTGTATCCACAAGTACCATGAGTGTATCAGACTGGGAGAAGGCATATCTGTTTGCGGTGACAGCACAGGCACTTCACACATTGGGTCTTACAAGATACATTGCAGTTGCAATGCGTAAATATAAAAATATGCAGTATTATGATTTTTATAACGGATTTATAAATGCTGCATTGAGTGATGAATCTTATACTTTTGTGCATAATCTCTGGTGTGATTTCAGAGCCCATTTCTCTGCAGTTGCAAACAATGACGGACCTATCGGCATGATTGATGACCGATTCGGACATATTATATATGAGCCGTTTGAAATACTTTTTGCAAAATGTCTTCATGATGCAAATCCGTTTTTTGCAGATATAAAGAAATATCTTTATTCGGTCTGTGAAGATAATGAATTTATTGAGGAGATAACAGATTTCCAGAGTTTTATAATGAATGTTCCCGGAAAAATTAAAGAAGAAAAAGATTTCGGGTATGATTTTGCAACATTTTTTAATGACTTTTTCAGCGGAAATGAAGATGCGATTCTGGAAAAGAACCATACCCTTGTTTCTGTGCAAAGCTGTATGAAAATGAGCAACTGGGCAGATTATGTCCGTGAAGTTGTATGGTATTCAAGCCGTATGTCAAACAGCACAGTATGTGAATTTAAGTAAATTAATCGGAGGAAAATATATATGAGCGAATGTACACATGATTGCAGTTCCTGTTCAGCGAACTGTTCAAGCCGTGAAGGCGGTATACCCAAAGAAGAACTCAATGATGCGAGCAGTGTAAAAAAAGTAATAGGCGTTGTCAGCGGTAAAGGCGGTGTCGGCAAGTCACTTGTTACATCAATGATGGCTGTTTCAATGCAGAGAAGAGGCTTTAAATCTGCAATTCTTGATGCAGATATCACAGGTCCTTCAATTCCTCAGTCTTTCGGCGTTCACGAAAGAGCAACAGGCACGGAAACAGAGCTTTTCCCTGCCACAACAAAGACAGGTATTGACATTATGTCGATAAATCTTCTTATGGAAAACGAAACAGATCCTGTTGTGTGGAGAGGTCCCGTTATTGCAGGAGTTGTAAAGCAGTTCTGGTCAGATGTTATCTGGAAAGACATCGACTTCATGTTTGTGGATATGCCTCCCGGAACGGGTGACGTGCCCCTGACTGTATTCCAGTCGCTTCCCGTTGACGGTATAATTATCGTCACTTCACCTCAGGACCTTGTTTCAATGATTGTCACAAAGGCTGTCAACATGGCAAAGATGATGAACATTCCCGTTCTGGGTATCGTTGAGAATATGTCATATTTTGAATGCAGTGAGTGCGGTAAAAAGCACTTTATTTTCGGTGAAAGCAATCTTGAAAGAATTGCCGCTGCACACGGTATTCCTCAGATTGCAAGAATCCCCATTGACCCTGATTTTGCTTCTCAGGTTGATAAGGGACTTATCGAACTTTTCGAAGGCGATTGGCTTGAAAAGGTTGCAGATGCCGTGGAGGGTGCATAAATGAGCAAGAAAGAAGTTGCTATTGCTCTTTTTGAAGAAGGATTCAACTGTGCACAGGCTGTTTCTGCGGCTTTCTGCGAGGAAACAGGCGTTTCAAAAGAAACTATGGTAAAAATGGCATCGGGATTCGGCGGTGGTTTCGGCAGACTCCGTGAAGTCTGCGGAGCTGTCAGCGGAATGGTGCTTGTGGCAAATATGCTTTACGGCTACGAAAGTCCCACGGATAATGAGTCAAAAATGAACTGGTACAAGGATATTCAGTCAATCATTCTTGAGTTTAAAGAGAGGAACGGCTCATATGTCTGTCATGAGCTTCTGAATCTGCCTGAAAACGATGAAAAGAGTCCTGTACCCGAAAAACGAACGGCTGAATACTACAAAAAACGTCCCTGCAAGGAGATTGTGGGCGAGGCAGCTGACATTCTTGAAAAATTCATTGCGGAGCACAAATAATGAGAAATATTATACTTATCGGTATGCCCGGTGCAGGAAAAAGCACTCTGGGTGTACTTCTTGCAAAGGCAATGGGTAAGCTGTTTGTTGACACGGATATTATCATTCAGCAAAAAACAAAAAGACTTCTGCAGGATATAATCGACAATGACGGCACGGATGAATTTTTAAGGCTTGAAGAAGAAATTCTGCTTACTGTCAATGAAGAAAACACCGTTATCGCAACGGGCGGAAGTGCAATATATTCCGAAAAGGCGATGGAGCATTTCAGAAAAAACGGAAAAATCATTTATCTGCACGTGGACTTTGCCGAAATTGAAAAAAGAGTCACAAACATCACAACAAGAGGTATCGTGCTGAAAAACGGCAGGAGCCTTGCAGATGCTTTTGACGAAAGAAAACCGCTTTATGACAAATATGCGGATATTGTTGTTGACTGCACGGGAAATTCCGTGGAGGAGTCCGTCAGAAAGCTTACGGAAATTCTTTAAACTGTTGCGATTTGCGACAGTTTTTCTCTTTTTATTGACATTTTCAGAAAAATCATATATTATTAAATTGCAAATACATTTATAATGGAGGGTATATTTATGTTTTGTACTTCTTGCGGAAAAGAATTTCAGAATGAAATGAATTTCTGTCCTTATTGCGGAGCACCTGCATTAAAAAATGAGCAGGATGCACAGAATTATAACAACGGTCAGAATTATTATCAGCAGCCTTACGGCAACGGGCAGTATTACGGCGGTCAGCCGCAGTATGGTTATAATGCGCCGAATCCCAAAGATGTTCCTTCGGCAGGCTTTAATGCACTTGCGTTTTTCTTCCCCATTGTAGGTCTCATTCTTTATCTTGTATGGAAAGATGAAACACCGAAAAAAGCAAAAGCTATCGGTAAATGGGCACTTATTTCGATTGTTGTCAGTTTTGTTATGGGTATTGTTATGGGTGTGCTCAGTGCTATTACGATGTTTACCGTAACATCTTCAGGATATTTATTATAAAATATTTTTTTGAAAGAGGTTTAGTTTATGGTATGCAGTAGATGTAACGGAGAATATGCAGATTCAACAAAGTTCTGTCCTCATTGCGGAGCAGCAACTGAATTTGATGCTGTTGAAACACCTCAAATCAATCAGAATAATCCTTATGATGTTCCGTCGATATTGCTCAATATTATTTGTTTCTTCAAACCTTTTATCGGACTTATTCTTTACCTTTCATGGAAAATGGAGTATCCGAAAAAGGCAAAGGGCGTAGGAATGGCAGCTCTTATCGGTGTAATACTGAGACTTTTCGGTTTTCTTATATTGGTGCTTCTCGGCGCAACGCTTTTTGCACCGTATATCGCCGAAATTATCGAAGAGATTATGTGGTATTTTTAATTGTATGATAAAAAACAAGGGGCTGTGAAAAAACAGTCCCTTGTTTATATATTTCGTTCTTTTTTTTCGGTTAGCCCTAATAGGTAGTCTGTTGAAACACCGTAAAAATCAGCAAGTTTGATTAAAATATCTGTGGGGATATCTCTTTGCCCTAATTCATAATTACTGTATACCTGCTGTGAACAGTTCAGATATTTCGCAATAAAGCTTTGTGTAATATCGTTGTCTTCTCTCAGATCCCGGATGTGCTTATACATAAATAATATCACCGTGAATATTATAAAATACTGCATTTTGCAGTATTGACAATTACCGCAAAATGCAGTAAAATATCAAATGTAATCAAAAATGCAAATTTTTTGTGTAAAATTACAGGAGGTATATTTATGTTATGTCCAAATTGTAAGAAAGAAATTCCCGAAGGTACACAGTTTTGTTCCTATTGCGGAGCTGATGCTCAGACTGCAAAAAAAACCAAAAAGCCCATAACTAAAAAATGGTGGTTCTGGGTGATTATTGTTGTTGTGCTTATTGGTTTGATAGGTGCAATCGGCGGCGGAAGTGATGATGAATCAACACCTGCAAACGGTGAAGGAACATCCCAGAGTCAAGCTGTAAGCACGACTAACTCTGCAGAAACCACAACTGAAACAACAACGATTGCGGTGACGGAGAAAACTACTGTTTCAGAAAGTGAATATAAAGCATCGTGTGAAAAAATTGCATATAAAGATATAGCAAGATTGCCTGATGATTATGTGGGCAAAAATGTTGTTTTTACAGGTGAAGTTGTACAGGTACAGGAGAGCAGCTGGAGTGATCAGATTATATATCGTATTAATGTTACAAAAGATGATTATGGTTTTTGGGATGATACCGTATATGTAACATATGAATTACCTGAAGGTGCTCCCAGAATTCTTGAAGAAGACATTGTAACATTTTATGGTGTATGTGAAGGAACATATACATATGAATCGGTTCTCGGCAGCAATATTACAATTCCCAGTGTATCAGCACTTTACATTGATATTCAGTAATTCCACAGTCGCTGTTTTTTTCAGCGACTGCTTTTTTTCGTAATGTCAGACTCTTGACAAAATGAGAAAGTTTTCATATAATACAAAGGTAAAATCCCACAAGGACTATGATGGGAAGTGTGCTTTCATCTCTTTAGGGATGGAAGTTTTTTATAATTACGGATTGGAGAGCTTGGATGTCGCAGAATGTTATTTTTTTGCGATTTATCAAAGCGTTGATTTTTATGAAAAAGCTGATGGCTTGTTTAATATTTGTGCTGTTGTCTGTGTTTCTGATGCCGACAACGGCTCTGGCTGCTTCCGATTATTCTGTTGATAAGGTTGATTTTACGGCAGAGATCAGAAGTGACGGAAGTGCATTGATAACGGAAGAATGGACAGTTACTTTCAATGCTGAATCAGAGGGATTCAGTCGTGAAATCATCATCCCGCAGGAAAATTTTGAAGTTTTCAATGACATCCGTGATGTTTCTGTTGCAGTTGACGGCAACGGATGCAGTGAGGTTTCTGATGATACTTCTGTTGTAAACGGCACATACTCCCTTAAAAAAACAGAAGACAGATATATAATCAGATGGTTTATGTCATCAAAAAACGAAACAAGGACTTTTTCACTTCGTTATGTTCAGACCGGAACTGTAAAGCTTTATAATGACAGAGCATATTTTTACTGTACGGTTGCAAATGAAGAGAGTAATCTGCTTTGCCGAAATGTGACGGTTACTGTAAATACTCCGTCAGAATGTTATGCCGAAGATTTCAGCATCGTTGAATCAGGTTCTCTTGCAGGGAAAAAGTCTGACAGTAAGGTTGTTTTCTCTGCGACAAACGCAGTGGGACTTATCAGAACGGGGCTTTCAATGCCGTCATCACTTTTTGACACGGCTTCACTTACGGTTATTATTGATGATAACAGGGCTGAAATTGCTGTTATAGTTGTTTCTTGTGTTGTTCTTGCATCGGCTATAGGTTTCGGTGTGTTTTATGTTTTCAATTACAGAAAGCTTTTCAGAAAATACTGGGAGAAAAAGTGCAGAAGAAAAGCACATTCGGAATCGTCCTATGAGGCTCAGTACGGAATACTTAAAAAACTCAGTCCTGCAAGAATTATCAATATTGTATCGGGGCAGACGGTAAGCGGAGCCGATATGTTTATCTTAACATTTCTTGATCTGCTGGAAAGAGGTTATATAAAAGCATCTGCAGATGGCTTTGACGTTTCTGAAATATCCGATACCGACACTCCGGAAAGATCTCTTGATAAAAATGAAAAAATGATTCTTGATTTCTTCAGTACGGAAAAATGGCAAAAAACGGTGGCAAAACCGAAGAAGTTCTTTGTTATTGCAGAAAGATTCAATAAGAAAATTCCCTTTGTTTCTCCGTTCTTTGTTTTTACCTCTGAGGGAAAAAAAGTTATACGCAGATGTTTTGAATTAAAACTTTCTGCAAAAAGATATGAGTTTGTACTGCCCGAAGAAATTTCTGATGATATTTTCAAAGGCGGAAAATACACAGCCCTTGACCTTATTATTTCGTTGCTGAATGAAGATTCACTTTCTGCGTTATCTGATTTTGAAAGACCTGATGCTGAACGATTCAAACGCAATATGTTTGTGCTTCGTGAAACTTATGAAGAAGGTAAAAAGATTGCCGAAAAAGAAGAGTCCCAAAAGATGAAGCAGAAAAAACTCAAAAATAAAAAAGCGGTGCTTGATGATGATATCGATTCTCAGTAAATTATTTATAAAAAACAAAGAAGATATGAGCGAGAACAAAATAAGAAGTGCCTATGGTACGCTGTGCTGTGTGGTGGGAATTTTTCTTAATCTTGTTTTGTTCGGAATAAAATATTTTGCAGGTGTTATAAGTCATTCAATTGCAATAACTGCCGATGCGTTCAATAATCTTTCTGATGCAGGTTCAACAGTGATTACTCTTGCAGGACTTCGTCTTGCAGAAAAAAAGCCCGATAAAGATCATCCCTTCGGCCATGGAAGAGTGGAGTATCTTTCGGGACTTGCGGTTTCCGTAATAATCATTCTTGTGGGAATTGAGCTGTTCGGATCCTCGGTTGATAAAATTATCAATCCGACTGCTGTGGACACAAGCATTGCCGCAATTGTGATTCTTGTTGCTTCCATTCTTATTAAAGGATATATGTTCCTTTATAACAGAAAAGTGGGTAAAAAAATCAATTCAGCAGGCATGAAAGCCACAGCGCTTGACTGCATAGGCGATGCTGTTGCAACGTTTGTTGTTCTGGTTTCCACAGTTATTTCATATTTTACCGAGCTTAAAATTGACGGCTGGTGCGGTATTCTTGTTTCACTTTTCATTGTTTATGCAGGTATCCGTTCGGTAAAAGAAACGGTGAATCCTCTTCTGGGTATGCCTCCCGAAAAGGAGTTTATTGAAGAAGTGGAAAAAATCGTTCTGTCATATGATAAAATCATTGGTATACATGACCTTATCGTTCATGATTACGGACCGGGAAGGGTCGTTGTGTCGCTTCATGCAGAAGTCGGCGGTAATGAGAATATCTATACGCTTCATGATATAATTGACAATGCCGAACATAAACTTTCGGAAGAACTGGGCTGCATGGCTGTTATACATATGGATCCCATTGAAACCGATAATGCCGTAACAAGCAAAGTCAGAGACGATGTTGCCGAAGCCGTTAAAATACTCGGTGAGAATGTGACAATACATGATTTCAGAATGGTTCCCGGTGACAGTCACACTAATCTTATTTTTGATGTGGTCGTACCTCATGAAATAAAATTGTCAGACGGTGAAATAAAGGACAGAGTTCGGGGTATAGTATCGGAAAAATTCAGATATTGCAATGCTGTGGTGAATATTGACAGACCTTTTGTATAATTTCACAGTTGACTTTTTTATGATAATATTGTAATTTATTAATATGCCTTAATAATGGAGGAATATAAAATGAAAAAGAGAATAATTACTCTGATTGTGGCAATAGCCATGCTTTTTGCCGTGTCGGTAACAGCTTCTGCGGAAGCTCCGGAGATTGGTCTTGAGTCATCATATAATGCAGAAACAGGGCTTGTTACTGTTTCTGTTTATGCAATAAATGCGTTAGGTCTTCAGTCGGCAGACCTCAATCTGGGCTTCTCCGAGGATATGTATAAATTTGAAGAGTATACTGCTGCTGAGACAACAGGTTTCATGATTGTAGGCGGTTATATTGAAGACACTCCCGGACTTTGCACCAGTTCCGTAATTTTTACTGAAAAGTGTGTTGAATCTGACCTTGACAGTAACGGCAGACTTAATATTGCAACATTTACTTTCAAGCCCGTCAACGACGAATATGATATCAATGAGTTTTGTCTGTGGGCATCATCATTTGATGTGAATGATGTAAATGTTGTAAAAACCGTAAAGGCTGTCGGCAACACAATGTTGCAGGAAGATAAAACCGAAGATGTAACATTAAAGAAAACAGAGCAGCAGGCTGATGATGCACAGGAAAAGACCACAAAAAAAACTGGTACAGCTAACACTCAGGCGGAAATTAACTCAAACTGGTATGTTTACCTTATAGCAGGTGTGCTTGCTGTTGGTGCAATTGCAGGTATTGCATTTGTTGCCATAAAGAGCAGCCATAATAATGAAAATTCGGAAGAAAAAGACAATTCCGACAGTGACGAAAAACAGGAATAATTGCAAGCGGGATGCTGTGATATGATGGCATCCCGCATTTGTACTGATAAAAACATGGATTCAATACACAAAAAATGCGGAATTGATGAAAAAATAACAGAAAATCAGCAGCATTATTCTTATATGGAATTAAAAAGCAAAATATTTATTGTATAATATAATTTGCAGAATTTTAATTAATTCTGACGTATTTTTTTGGAAGAGTGAGAAAGTAATGAAAAGGATAACAGCTGTAATATTGACGTTGCTGTTTTGTGTGCTGTTTTCGGTTGTGTCCTTTGCCGATAATATTTACATAGTTGATGATGGTGAAGATGTTTTTGTTCCCGATACACAAACAACAACGACCACAACAACAGCTCCCGCTGAAACAACCACTTCCGGTTCACTGTTCGGTGATCTGGGATCATTCGGTGATTATTTTGACGGATTTTCCGGTCTTCTTGGTGATGGTATAGATTCGCTGATTCAGGGATTTGATCAGCTGATGCCCGGTGCAGATTCTGCAGGCACAACACAGCCGTCACTTCCTGTGCTTGACAGTGGTGAAAGACCTACCCAGTCACAGCAAGCTGATAAGATGACCTTGCCGAGTGAGGAATCTCATACAGGCCAGCAACAGAACGTAACAGAGACTGCTCCAAAGGAAGAAGAGTTGCCTTCTGTTCTTGTTGTTAACGGAGCAAATGAAAAGGATACAGGTATTTCAGGAAGCACCCTTACTCTGCTTGTATTTATTGCTGCAGTAGTTATTCTTATTCTTGTGGGTGCAATTGTTCTTGTTCTCATGACAAGGAGAACTGAATATAATTCGACAGTTATGGACAAATCCACCATTCCCGGCGTTGAAAAGCCCAGAGCAATGCCTCAGTTTACAAACGATAACATCGGTAATGACGGCAATGATTACGGAAATATAACTTATTGGAACGATTAAAATATTTTTTCTTTTAGTGTGGGTGCAGAACACCACAGCGGAGGAGAATGTTCATGAAAAGAATCTTAAGAAGAATTCTTATAATTGCAATGGCAGTTGTATGTGCTTGCAGCATACAGCTGAATATCAGTGCAGCGCCGAGTATCGGTGAAGGTCAGTTAGACAAGTATTGGGAAATTATACAAGGTATACTTCCCAGCCTCAATCCCAATAACACAACAAAACCGAATCCGACAGATACAACGGCGACAACTGAAAATCCCAATAATACCACGGATCCCACTGCAACGACAGATCCAATAAATAACTCCGGCACGGGAACAGTTCCGTCTTCTACGGAGACAACACAGAACAATAATCAGAATACATATCAGCCGAACACTATGCCCACTCAGCTGACAACTGCTGAACCGGCAGGAGATGAAGAAGATTCTTCGTTTTCCTATGAAAGCTCACTTTCTGATCTGCTTGAGGAAGATTCAGCGGCAATTATTGTTCAGACTCCTTCTGAAAACTATACAATAGGTGGTCTTGTTGTAAATAACGGCGGTGGTAATGACGGTATGGAATGGCAGCAGATTGTTCTTATTGCTGCGGCTGTGTTGTTCGTGATTCTTGCAGCACTTATTGTGGCTCTTCTTGTTCAGAGAGGAAAAAGATCCGATAATGATAATTATGGTGGTATTAGTATGGATTCGGACACAGATTCTGATGCTCCATCGGGTCCGGTGCCTGTTGAAGTGGTAACTCCGGAGAGAATAGCTGAACTTCTCGGTACGGCTTCTTCCGAAAAAAGATCTTCCGGTGTGAGTCTTGACGGTTTTTCAAGTGATGATTCAGCGGCTGCAATCAAAGCTGCAGCTCTTATGGGTCAGCTTGGTTCATATTCCGATCCTCTTATCAGAAAATATACAGAAGAGCCGGTCAGAATTTCACCCATTTCGCAGATGAGTGTTGACGGAGTTTCTGCAGCTGAAATTCTTGAAGCAACAGACTCAATGCTTAATGATATAACAGGAAATGAACGATATGCTTCCGATACAAGAGGGCTTGATATACCGGATGCAGATCTTGATGCGATACTTAATGATACAAAGACCAAAACCTGTCCCGAATGCAATGCTCCGGTACCGTCAGGTGATGTATTCTGTCATTCATGCGGTGCATATGTAGGGTAAACAATAATTTAGCGGAGCTAAATTATTGTAAGTGAGGAGTTAGGAGTTAGAAGTTAGGAGTGTCGGAAGTGCTACGCACTTGTTCCGCTACGCTCTGAAATAAATTCAAATTTCAGCGATATACCGCCATTTGCAAACAAAC
>JAFXLD010000006.1 GCA_017531385.1 Clostridia bacterium | reverse complement strand
TGATATTTCAGATGACCTTTTATCTTTTGTTGTTGATTTAATCAATAACAGACCAAGAAAACGATTTGGTTTTAAATCTCCTGCTGAGATTCTTACTCTTGAATTATTAAAGTGTTGCACTTAACTTGACAATCTATCATTGTGAATTGTGAATTAAATTATTGTTTACATTTTTCATTATATATGTTAAGATTTGGTTGAAGGAGTGATTTTATGTTTGGTAAAGATCCGACAATGTTTTTCATAGGTCTGTTAATGGCAGGGTTTGGAGTGTTTATACTATTCAGTACACTCTTCGGAAAATACAAACAATTTGCAAGTGAAAAATCGATCACTGCTGCAGTTGCTTTTATTCTTATCGGTGCACTTTATAGTGTTTCTGCATATCTCGACGATATCGGGCTTATGGGGTTTTCATTTGCTTTTCCTCTCGGAGGTGCTTTTGTGGCATTCGGTATTTTCGATCTTGTATTATGCAAAACCTGTACACACAAAATAACAGCTACATATCTTTACAGTAGGCCGGCAGGAAAAAGAGGGGAACGTGCAGTTCCCATGTTCAGATACACCTTTGAGGGTGAAGAATATACCTGTGCATCAAAACAGCAGGTTTCTTCAAGTCTTATCGGCACAAAATACAGAATAGATCAGCCTTGTCAGATATTCATTAACCCCAATAAACCGAAAAATAATATTGTCCGCATTGAAAAAATAACTAATGATATCGGCTGGATTGTTATCGGTATTGGATTCATCGTCGGCGGTGTGTGTGCTTTGTTGTTTATGTAAAAGGAAGATATATAATGAACAAAAACGGACAACCTGAATTGTCCGTTTGTTTTTATTTAAAGATCTGTTCTGCAAAACGTACAGTTTCCATTGCGTCTTTTGCGTAGAATGATGCACCTATCATATCAGCATATTCCTGAGTCAACACTGCACCACCCACAACAATTTTGCAATCGGGGGCTTTTTCTTTCAGAAGTTTTATTGTTTCTTCCATGGCGGGAACAGTTGAAGTCATAAGCGCTGAAAGTCCGCAGAGTTTTATATCGTTTGCAACAACTGTTTCGGCGATTTTTTCACACGGAACATCTTTGCCCAGGTCAATAACATCAAAACCGTAATTTTCAAGAATGACTTTGACGATATTTTTGCCGATATCGTGAATATCACCCTTGACTGTTGCGATCACAACAGTTCCTTTTTTTGCTGAGTTTTCACCGTTTTCCGCAATCTTCTTTTTTATAACATCAAATGCTTTTCCTGCTGCATCTGCACTCATAAGAAGCTGTGGCAGGAAAATTTTATTTTTCTCAAAATCCTGACCGACTTCATCAAGTGCAGGAATAAGAATTTCATCAATAACTTCCGTGGGCTTCTTTTCAATGAGCAGTTTTTCAGCAGCAGCAGCAGCTTTTTCACCCATACCTTTGATTACTGCAGTTTTCAGAGAAACAGTTTCGTTTTCGTCTTTTTTTACAGGAGATTCTTCCTTTTTTGCATCAGAAGCAAAGCCGATATAATCAATGAAATTTTCATCATATCCCATAAGAGCGCAGAAACTGTAATAAGCTTTCATCATGTCCTCTGACTTGGGATTGATAATAGCCGCATCAAGTCCTGCATTGAGTGCAAGAGTATAGAAAACCGAGTTGATATTCTGTCTTTCGGGAAGGCCGAATGAAACATTGGAAACGCCTAAAACGGTTTTTCCGCCCTTTTCACTGATACCCTTTACCGCATCAAGAGTTATCTTTGCATTGTCACTGCCTGTGCTGACGGTAAGAGTCAACGGGTCAATGATGATGTCTTTTTTTGCAATGCCGTATTTTGAAGCTTCACTGTAAATCTTTTCGGCTATTGCAATTCTGCCCTGTGCCGTTTCGGGAATGCCGTTTTCATCAAGGGTAAGACCGACAAGCACACCACCGTATTTTTTCACAAGCGGAAAAATTTTATCCATGCTGTCCTGTTTGCCGTTTACGGAATTTATCATGGGTTTGCCGTTGTAACGACGCATTGCACTTTCCATAGCTTCAATATCTGAAGTATCTATCTGCAAAGGCAGATCAATAACTGCCTGAAGCTCCTGAACAACTTCGGTCAGAAGTGCTTTTTCATCAATTTCGGGAAGTCCAACATTCACATCAAGTATATGGCACTTCTTATCCTGCTGAGAGAATCCCTCATTCAGAATATAGTCGATATCGTGATTGCGGAGAGCCTCTTTGAACAGCTTTTTGCCTGTGGGGTTGATTCTTTCACCGATGATGACGGGCTTTCTGCCGATTTCAACTGCATGAGTATAAGAAGACACAAGAGTTATGTTTTTATCTGTGATTTCTTTGGGAGTTATATTTTTTGTCTTTTCTGTGAGAGCTTTTATATAATCAGGATCTGTACCGCAGCAACCGCCTAGAATAACTGCGCCCATTTCAGCGATTTCAGCCATTTCGGTTGCAAAATCTTCGGGAAGGACATTGTAAACAGTTTCACCGTTTACAGTTTCGGGAAGTCCTGCATTGGGTTTTACTATAACGGGCACGGATGCGTATTTGCAGATTTCTTCTGCAATATTTTTCATCTCTTTGGGACCGAGAGAGCAGTTAAGTCCGAGTGCAGAAACACCCAATCCCTCAAGAGTGGCAACCATTGCCTTTGCATCTGCCCCTGTCATGAGTTTACCCTTTGCATCGTACACGTTGGTTGCAAAAATCGGAAGATCACTATTCTCTTTTGCCGCAAGAATTGCCGCTTTTGTTTCGTATGAGTCGGTCATGGTTTCAATATTGATAAGGTCAACACCTTTACTTGCACCGATTTTCACCGTTTCAGCAAAAACAGACACGGCATCTTCAAAATCAAGCGTACCGTAGGGTCTGAGCAATTTTCCTGACGGACCTATATCAAGAGCAATCCATACATCATCTCTGCCACTTCTTCTTTTTGCTTCAAGTGCATTTTCGATTGCGGCAGTTATTATTTCTTCAAGATAATTTTTCCCGAATTTGAGAATATTTGCACCGAAAGTATTTGTGTTTATAATGTTACTGCCCGCATTCAGATATGATAAATGCAGGTCGATTATTTCTTCTCTGTGAGTTAAATTCCATTCTTCGGGCAGTTCTCCCGCTTTAAGACCTTTTTTCTGCAGAACAGTTCCCGTTCCGCCGTCAAAAAATGTAAAACCAGTTTTGATTTTTTCAAGAATAGTCATGATCAGACGTCCTTTTTAGGGATTATGTATGAAAGATTGGACTGAATTTTTTCAGCCACATCGGGTTTGTTCATCGAATAAACATGAATTGCGTTCACACCGTTTGCAAGAAGATCGATTATCTGCTCTGTTGCATAGATGATTCCTGCCTGTTTCATCGCTTCCGGATCATCGCCGAAACGGTCAACGATATTGATAAATCTTGAAGGCATATATGTACCCGAAAGTTTGCAGATTCTGTATATCTGTGACTTGTTTGTAACAGGCATGATTCCTGCCACAACGGGAACATTCACTCCTGCGTCACGGAGTTTGCAAAGATATTTATAGAAAATATGATTATCAAAAAACATCTGCGTTGTAAGGAAATCGCAACCTGCTTCGACCTTTTCCTTTATATGAAGAATATCTTCTTTTATGTTTGCCGATTCGGGATGACCTTCGGGATAGCATGCACCGCCAACACAGATATCGGATATACTTTTGACAAATGCCGTAAGCTCACTTGCGTGCTTAAAATCACACTCATTTATATCAAAGCCATCGGGAATATCTCCGCGAAGCCCCAGAATATTTTCAATACCTAAGCTTTCAAGCTCCCTTATTCTTTTTTCTGCATCAGCTTTTGATGTGCCCACACAGGTCATATGAGCAATCGATGTCACACCGTAATCACGGCTGATTGATGATGCTATATCTGCGGTATACACATCTGTTTTACCGCCTGCACCACAGGTAACGGACATAAAGTCGGGCTTCAGTTTTGCTATTTCTGATGTTGCATATTTCACACTTTCATAATTTCCGCTTGTTTTCGGCGGAAAAACTTCAAAGGAAAGAGTAGGTATTCTTTTTTCAAAAAGCTCTGAAAGTTTCACTTGGACACATCTCCATTCTATTGACTTATTTTACCACCTTACAGATAAGATTGCAACAAGAAATTCTATTGCAAACTCTGTCGAAAATTGTTATAATTAAATTGATAAGGGGGTTGCTTTATGAAAAGGATAATTGTTTATATATGCTCTGTGCTTCTGATTCTCTGTTTTGCAGGTTGTACGATGAATCAGGACAACCATCGGGAACCTCCTGCAGAGCCCGAGATTACCACCGAAGAAGTAACTCAGAAAGAAGAACTGATTCCGCTTCTTGCTGAAAATGCGGAAGAAGAACTTTATCTTTACGGCATAAAGCCTGACGGTGTGGTTTTGTATTCAGACGGCAACGGACATTATTTTGACTGGGAATACTCATGCTCCGATTATAAAGAGCCCCGACTTTTCAAAGGTTATTTTGACGGAAACAACTGGGAAGATATTGCCGTTGTGACTTATACAAAAAATGACGGTGTGAGCACCGAGGATCTGCGTATCATTTCCGACGGTGATTTTGATGCGGACAATGTTTATCTTATAAATGAAGACGAATTCAACAGCTATGTTTCACATCATATTGACCACAGCTATGCCAACCATGCTGTAACATTTTCTCTTAATGGAACAAATTATTCCTTTGATCTGAGTGATAACTTTGAAACTCTTGTTTTTGAAAAAGTATCATACAGCGAAAATGTCACTTATGAATTTATTGACGGTGATATTTATGTAAATATCATTCCTGTTGTGTACAGCGGTGATTCCTATAACGACTACGGAAAAACAAGTGTGGATCTGCTCATAAAAGCAAAGCTTCTTTTTGACGGATATAACATTTCCCTGACAAAAGCTGAACTTAAACCACATTTGATTCAAAACTGATAATAAACAGCAGGTGCTGTGCTTAATGCAGTACCTGCTGTTGGTTTTAGGTAAACAATAATTTAGCAGAGCTAAATTATTGTTAGTGAGGAGTGAGGAATGAGAAGTGAGGAGTTTATGAAGGGGCTTTGCCCCTTACCCCATTATAATGCAAATGAAGTAAAAATGGCGGTATATAGCAAAAACTTCAATTTCTTTAATAGAGCGTAGCGGAACAAGCACGAAGTGCTTCCGACACTCCTAACTCCTAACTTCTAACTCCTAACTCTTCGATAAATTATTGTTT
>JAFXLD010000092.1 GCA_017531385.1 Clostridia bacterium | reverse complement strand
ACAATGCAGATTCAGCATAAATGGTGGTTTTTTAACATTTTTAGTATCTTTTTTTAGAGCGTAGCGGAACAAGTGCGTAGCACTTCCGACACTCCTAACTCCTAACTTCTAACTCCTCACTCTCAGATAAATTATTGTTTATCTGTTTGCAAGCAGCATCTGTTTGAACACTGCTGCTCTTATTCTTCCTCTGTATTCAACAGGGACTGATTTATAGCAATTGTCATTGAGTGCCGCAAGTATCAGTTTTGCCTTATCTGCCGAAAGAATTTCACTGTGATTCAGATTTATTACAATTGCTCTTGCAGATTGTTCGCCTATGGAATCACCTATGGAATTAATTATATGCATAAGCATCTGCTCTTTTGCAGAATAATTTATTCTTGTGATTTTTATATATCCTCCGCCACCTCTGCGGCTTTCAACAGTGTAACCGTTTTCGGGGGTAAATCTTGATGATATCACATAGTTTATCTGACTTGGTACGCATCCCAATTGTTCCGCAAGTTCGTTACGCTGAATTTCTGCTCTTCCTGTTTCGTCAAGCATGGCAAGCAGCATTCTTGCTATATCGTTACTGATGCTCATTATATCATCTCCTTTTTTTGACTTTGACTTTCTTTGACCTTACAGTAATGATTATACCCGTTTTCAATTTTTTGTCAAAGGTCAAAAAAGGTCAAAAATATTAATTGGTTTTAATTTAGCTCACGTTTTCTTCGTTTTTCTTTGATTTTCTACGATAATTAATAGTTTTTTAAACGCATCGAAAATCAACATAAAAAACACCATGTAGTTATTTTTATTATTGTAATTGATATTATTTTCTGTTAATATAAAATCATGAATTAATCAGGAGGTAAATTTATGATTACATTTGATTCAGCTCAGAAAATATTCAAGCTTGACACACCAAATTCCAGCTATGTTATAGGTGTGAACAGCGAAAATTATCTTCTCAACCTCTATTACGGTGCATACATTCCCGATGCAAATCTCTGGGCAAATTCAAGACGCATAAAAAGTGCATCTTTCAGCCCTGCAAATCCTCATATTCCGAATGAAGAGTTTTCAACAGACGTAGCTCCCATGGAATATTCATGCAACGGCAGCGGTGACTTCAGAATATCTGCTCTTGCAATAAAAAATGTTCACGGCAACACAACAACTGACATTCGATATGTGAGCCACAAACTCTATAAAGGCAAACCCTCTCTTGCACCTCTTCCTCACGTTTATCTCAACAACGATGACGAAGCAGATACACTTGAAATTCTTGCAGAAGATTGTGTAACGGGTGTAAAAGTCACTCTCATTTACACTGCATTCAACACAGTTGATGCTATCACAAAGAGTGTCAGAATCGAAAACGGCGGCACAGAGGCTGTTGATGTTGAAAGAGTATTCTCAACCTGTCTTGACCTGCCTTCAATGGATTTTGACCTTATCACTCTTTACGGCAGACACGCAAAGGAAAGATGCAGAGAGCAGAGAAGACTTGCTCACGGTATTCAGGGCGTTGCAAGTAAGAGAGGTTCATCAAGTCACAATCAGAATCCCTTTGCAGCACTTCTCAGACACGGTGCAACTGAAGTGGGCGGCGATGCTTACGGCTTCAACCTTGTTTACAGCGGTAACTTTGAATTCAGCGCAGAATGTGACTACTCAGGCACAACAAGAGTAATTATGGGTATCAATCCCACAGATTTCTCATGGCATCTTGAATCAGGTGAAAGCTTCCAGTCTCCCGAAGCAGTCCTTGTTTACACAGACAAGGGTCTTGGTGAAATGAGCCGTATCTATCACAGACTTTACATGAACAACCTCGTAAGAGGCAGATATAAAACAGAAAAGAGACCTCTTCTCATAAACAGCTGGGAAGCAGCATATTTTGACTTTGACACAGACAAGCTTGTTGAGTTCGCAAAGAATGCAAAAGAGCTTGGTATGGATATGCTCGTTATGGACGACGGTTGGTTCGGTAAGCGTAACGATGACACAAATTCACTCGGCGACTGGTTTGTAAATGAAAATAAACTCAAGGGCGGTCTTGGTGTACTTATTGACAGAGTAAATGCACTTGGCATGAAGTTCGGCATCTGGTATGAGCCCGAAATGATTTCTCCCGACTCAGAACTTTTCAGAGCTCATCCCGATTGGTATGTTCACGTACCTGTAAGAGAATCATCAATCGGCAGAAATCAGTATGTTCTTGACGTTTCAAGAGAAGATGTAAGAGATAATATATGGAATCAGATGTATTCCGTTCTTTCAAAGAACAAGATTGACTACCTCAAGTGGGACTTCAACCGTAATATTTCTGAGGCAGGCTCAGCAATTCTTCCTCCCGAACAGTCAAAGGAATTCTTCCACCGTTTTGTTCTCGGTACTTATGACCTTATGAACAGACTCACAAGCACGTTCCCCGACCTTCTTCTTGAAAACTGTTCAGGCGGCGGTGGCAGATTTGACCCGGGCATGATTTACTTCTCACCCCAGATATGGGCAAGCGACCATACAGACCCCATCGAAAGACTGACAATTCAGTTCGGAACATCAATGTGTTATCCTGCATCAACAATGGGTGCACATGTTTCCGCATCCAACAGAACGGGCTACAAGACAAAAGGTAATGTTGCACTCTGGGGAACATTCGGCTATGAGCTTGACCCTACAAAACTTACAGAAGCTGACAGAGAAATCGTAAAAGAACAGGTCAATGATTACCATAAATATTATGACCTTATCCATTACGGTGACCTTTACAGACTTATTGATCCATATTTCGACCATTTCAAGTGTGCATGGAGCTTTGTTTCACCCGATAAAAATGAGGTTCTCGCAACAGCAGTTATAATGAGAGAAAATATGGACCATCTGTTCTTCCTTAAACTCAGAGGACTTGATAAGAACAAGATGTACAAGTGTCAGAAAACAGGCGAAGTCTATTCGGGTGCACTCCTTATGAATTCAGGCATCAACCTTTCATCACTCAGAGGCACAGGCGACAGCATCGCAATGCACTTTGTTGCAATTTAATGCATAAATCAAGCAGGCACTGCCACGCAGGCGGTGTCTGCTCTCTTCAAAATTTTATTTCCGATATGCAGGTGATGCAATGTCATTTTTTGAAATTTTTCTTTTTGCGTTCAACGCCATAACACCAATTGTTCTGCTGATCCTTTTAGGCTTCGGTCTTAAAAGGATCGGCTTTCTGTCCGATGAATTTCTGCAGACAGCAAATAAATTCGTATTCAATGTTTCACTTCCTGTTCTGCTGTTTTTTAATGTTTATAACATCGGAAATCTCGGTGAAATACAATGGAACACAGTTATTTTTGTGTTAATTATAATTCTGATTCTTTTTACATCGGGGTTTGTTTATTCAAAGCTTTTTATTAAGGATAACAGGCAGAAAGGCGTTGTGTGGCAGAGTTTTTACCGTTCAAATTTTGCAATAATAGGACTTCCCTTATCACAGGCACTCGGAGGTACGGAAGGTATCGCAATTGCAAGTATTCTGTCGGCATTTTCAATTCCTGTTTTCAATGCGCTGGCAGTCGTATCACTTTCCGTATATACATCGTCTGACGACAAAAATAAAATCAGCGTAAAAGAAATACTTCTGAAAATCGCAAAAAATCCGCTTATTATCGGTGTTTTTATCGGACTTGTCATACTCGGAATAAGGCAACTTATTTCTGTCGGCACTGACGGAGAATATATTTTTACAATAAAAAACAATCTGCCGTTTCTTTATGATACAACCGAAATGCTGTCAAAAATCGCGTCGCCCCTTGCACTTATAGTGCTCGGAGGAAGATTCCGTTTTGATGCGATAAAAGGTCTGAAAAAGCAGATTATCGCAGGCTCTTTTGCAAGAATAATCTTTGCACCTGCATTGGGTATTGCATTGGCAATATTATTGGCAAACATAAGTGACTTTTTTAGCTTTACATCTGCACATTATGCGGCATTTGTTGCACTTTTCGGATCCCCTGTGGCAGTATCGAGTGCAATCATGGCATCGCAGATGGATAATGACGACCAGCTTGCAAATCAGATCCTTGTCTGGACAAGCATAGCATCTGTGCTGACAGTTTTTGTGACGGTGGTTCTGCTGAAGTTTATAAAATTGATATAAAGTATTATTTCTTGTGCATTTTGTATTCTGTGCCGCAGATTGCAAGCTGTTCTTTATAGGAATTGCACTCTTGACATATTTATCAATAAATGATATAATCTTTTCGCCGCATATGGCAGGCAGGGCTTTTTGCGCCCTGAAAGTGGTTTTACCCGCCCGTCGTAGCGAGTCTAATTAAGGAAGGTAAATCTGATGTACGCAATTATCGAAACAGGCGGCAAGCAGTACAAAGTAGAAGAAGGCTCAATCGTTTTCATCGAAAAGCTTGACGTTGAAGCTGACAGCGAAGTAGTTTTTGATAAGGTTATTGCTGTAGGTGCAGATGACGGCATCAAAGTCGGCGCTCCCTATGTTGCAGGTGCAACCGTTACAGCTAAGGCTGTCAAGAACGGCAAGGGCAAGAAAATTACTGTTGCTACCTACAAAGCAAAGAAAAACGAAAAGCGTAAGATGGGCCACAGACAGCCCTACACAAAGATTGAAGTTGCTTCAATCAACGCTTAATGATCAGAGCTAAGTTTAATATCCGCGGCGGTAGTTTCACTATCGAAGGACATTCGGGCTCAGCTGAAAGCGGTCAGGACATTGTCTGTGCCGCAGTTTCATCGGCAGCTTACATGGCGGTGAATACAGTAACCGAAATTCTCGGTGAAGATGTTGAAGCAGATGTCAAAGACGGATACATGAAAATCAGGCTCTGCGGCAGTAATGATGCCGCAACGGATATCCTGAAAGGTCTGGAACTTCATATTTCAGAGCTCTCCAAGGACTATCCAGACTTTATCAAAATAATTACGGAGGTATAAGCTATGCTCAAGATAAACATTCAGCTTTTTGCGCATAAAAAAGGTATGGGTTCAACCCGTAACGGCCGTGACTCTGAATCAAAGAGACTCGGCGTAAAGCGTGCAGACGGCCAGGCTGTTAATGCAGGAACAATTCTTGTTCGTCAGAGAGGCACAAAGATCCACCCCGGCAACAATGTTGGTAAGGGTTCTGACGATACACTCTTCGCTCTTGTAAACGGCACTGTTAAGTTTGAAAGAATGGGCAAAGACCGTAAAAAGGTCAGCGTTTACGAAAACTAAGATTTTATTCCATAAAGCCTGTGCTTCGGCACGGGCTTTTTTTCTTTTTATATTGATTTTTTTTCGTATTGGGTGTAAAATACTAATAACATTTACGGAGGTAATACTATGGATAATATATGGCATTCTATAAATCCCGACAGAATAAAGCCTGATGATTTTATGGCTGTAATTGAAATTCCCAAGGGAAGCAAAAAAAAGTATGAGCTTGATAAGGAATCCGGTCTTATTATGCTCGACAGAATTCTTCACACCTCCACTCACTACCCTGCGAACTACGGTTTCATTCCCCTTACATACGGTGACGACCTTGACCCTCTTGATGTTCTTGTTCTTTGCTCAGAACCCCTTGACCCCCTGACTCTTGTAAGATGCTACCCCATCGGTGTTATCAAGATGATGGATAACGGCAGAGGTGACGAAAAAATCATCGCCGTTCCTTTCGGTGATCCCACATATAATGTTTACAGAAGCATATTTGCGCTTCCCAAGCATGTTTATGATGAGATGTCGCATTTCTTCAAAGTCTACAAAGCTCTTGAGCACAAAGAAACTGCTGTTGACGAAGTTAACGATGCCGATGAAGCTGTTAAAATCATCACAGAGTGCATTGAAAACTACAAACGCAACTTCGGTACAGACAATAACGGATAATTTATATTTTTACAAAAAAGTCCTCGGATTGTTCCGAGGATTCTTTATTATTTTCTGTTCTCAATCACCGTTCCGGGATAATAATGAGCTATAATTTCTTCATATGTATAACCGTCCTGTGCCATGCTGTTTGCTCCGTTCTGACTCATTCCCACTCCGTGTCCGTAGCCTCTGGCTGTAAAAACAAAGTCTCCGTCTGCATACTCAGCCTCAAAAACAGGACTTCTCAGAGTCAGAAGAGTTCTCAGCTCCATACCTGTCATTTCAGCACCGCAGACTTCAGCTTCAAGCACTGTTCCGGCATCGGATGTGCTTTTTATTTTTATCCAGTCTGCTTCATCACTGCTGAAATCGGCATTTGGGACATCTTTCAGCAACTCTTTAAGCTCATCGGCAGAATAAATCACTTCCGAGGAATACCGTGCCGAATCCTTATCCCATTTACTGTCAACAGTTCTCAGATATGCGATATCTTCTCCCCACATATTTTCTGCTGATTCCGTTTTTCCCGAACTGATGGCGTGATAAGCCGCCATAATGGGTTCGCCGTCATATGTTATGATCTTGTCAAGCACTTCATCAACCGCATCCGACACTTTTTTATAATACGTATCAAAAGCATCGCCCCATTTTTCCTGCATTTCCGACTTTGTCATATACCCTTGATGAACACTGCTGTCATCAGAAATATCAGCACCGCCGATGTCTTCATCACTGCCGTTTTGTTTTCTGTATTCGGCAAAAGTAACAGCCGCCAGAGCCTGAGCTTTGATTGCTTCCTCATTATAAGATGCAGGAACTTCGGCACTCACGGCACCGATAATATAATCACGCATATCCATAACTTCAGTTTCGTTGTCTGCTGTCATAAAAACGCTGATGGTATCCTCTTTTTCGGTTTCAGAGTTGTCCGTTTTCACAGTTTCCTCAGCGACAGATTGCGATTTCGGTTCTTTTTCCGCAGGTTCTTTTTTAAAGGAAATTGCAGCCATGGGAGCAAGAAGCATTATTATTGCAACAACAACACACAAAACACCGTATATTTTCATATTTATTCTTCCTTTGCACAAATTTTATGTTTTGCAGTTCTTGACTATGGCGTTAAAACATTATATAATAAAGTGTATTGCTATAATGAGTAAAGTGTATTACCATAAGGAGTTGATACAGTGAGCAAAACCATAATCAAGGACGAAGCTATTTCAATATTATGCAACGGACTTGCTGATAATAACTATATAAATGTCGCAGATTTTGCAAAATACGGTGTAAAAAGAGGACTTCGTAATGCTGACGGCACTGGTGTCATGGCAGGACTTACGAAGATATGCAGCGTTGAAGGCTATTACATGAATGACGGTGAAAAGGTTCCCAAGGAAGGTCATCTTTTCTACCGCGGAATTGATATAAACGACATCGTAAACGGTTGCACAAGAGAAAACCGTTTCGGTTTTGAAGAAGTAATCTGGTTGCTTCTTTTCGGCACTCTTCCCACACAGAATCAGCTTGAGCGTTTTAATGACGCACTGGCACAGATGCGTGAGCTCCCCGATAACTTCACGGAAGATATGATCATGAAAGCGCCGTCACCAAACATCATGAACAAACTTGCAAGAGGTGTAATGGCTCTTTATTCATACGATGAGAACCCTGATGACACATCAATTGAGAATGTTCTCAACCAGTCACTTCATCTGATTGCACAGCTTCCCTCAATCATGTCATACGCATATCAGGTAAAGAGAAGGCATTATTACCACAAGAGTATGTACATTCATCCCCCAAAGCCTCAGCACCACACAGCAGAAGTCATACTCAACTCTATCCGTTCTGACAAAACCTTTACCGACGCAGAAGCCAAGCTTCTTGATATCTGCCTGATTCTTCATGCAGAGCATGGCGGCGGTAACAACTCAACCTTCGCAACAAGAGTCCTTTCATCATCAGGCACAGATACATATTCTGCAATCGCTGCGGGTATAGGTTCTCTCAAAGGTCCCAAGCACGGCGGTGCAAACCACAAGGTTTCCTGCATGATCGATAGTTTCAAGGAAAACTGCAGTAACATTGCAGATGCAGGTCAGGTTGCAGATTATCTTACAAAAATAATGAAAAAAGAGGGCGGTGACGGCAGCGGTCTTGTTTACGGTATGGGGCATGCTGTTTACACACTCTCAGATCCCAGAGCAACAATTCTTCGTGCAAAGGCAGAAGAATTCGCAATGGGAACGGAATTTGAAGACGAATTCAGACTTCTCAGAAACATTGAAACTCTCACTCCCGAGCTTTTTGCAAAAGTTACAGGCAAATCAAAAACTGTCTGTGCAAATGTGGACCTTTACTCAGGCCTTGTCTACAAAATGCTCCGTATCCCCGAAGATCTGTACACACCTCTTTTTGCAACAGCAAGAATGGCTGGCTGGTGTGCACACAGAATTGAAGAACTCTACACAGGCAGCAGAATCATTCGTCCTGCATACAAGAGCCTTTCTTCACATACGGACTATATTCCCATTGACGAAAGAACTGAAAAATAAACTCAAAGGAGTAAATTCAATTGAAAATCAAAAACAGCGTACAATCAATATCCCCTGATATTTCTGTTATTCTTATGTGTTTCGGAATACTCATTGCCTGTCCCGTAAGAATTTTTCAGATGCTTAAAAATATCGACCCGGTAACAGGTTTCTTTGACGATTATTCAAACTTTACAATAATTATTCTCTATGCAATCTTAGGGCTTGCTTCATTCCTTATTCTTCTTCTCACATTTTTAAGCGGAAGAATCCCTGCAGCAGTTGCACCGAAAGGCAGAAGAATACCTCTGGGAATATCTTCAATTGTTTTTGCGGCAACACTTTTTTATGATGCAATTTACAACTATATTCCCCGTTCACAGGAAACTGCTACTATCGTTCAGAATGCACATTCACTTTCAACAATCCATCACGTTCATTCGTTTTTTGCATTCCTGTCATGCTGTTACTTTATCGTGTTCAGTATTTCTTACATGACCGGAAAATCATTCCACAAAAAATTAAAAATTCTTTCTCTTGCTCCTCTTGTATGGGCAATTATGCGTGTACTTGAAAGAATTACGGTTATAATAAGCATTGTCAGAGTTTCAGAGCTTCTTCTTGAGCTTTGTGCCTTTGTTTTCCTTATGCTTTTCTTCATGACCTTTGCAAGGGTTGTTTCAGAAGTGAACAGCAAGGGTTCAATGTGGAGCGTTATATCCTGCGGTGCAGTTTCAACACTTTTCCTGCTTACTTACTCAATCCCCAGATTGATGCTCATGTTAACAGGCAATTCCGACAGCCTTGTAAACGGTTATCCCGTTAATTTTGCCGATATCGGATGTGCTCTGTTCATTATCATATTTGTTGTCACAACACTCCGCTGCGGATATGCTGTGGAAGATGTTGAAAAAATGAATGAAGAAATAAAAGCTGCACAGGCAGAATCTGAAAATGAAAAAACACCGGGCGAAGATGAAATCCCTGTTGTTCATGATCAGAGCAAAAATACAAATACTGAAGAATAATTCCGGGAGGATCAGACCATGGGGCTTTTTCTGCAAAATATGGGTACAGCCGCAATGCAGGTATTTATACTTTATATCATTGTTGCGGCAGGCTTTACGGCAGATAAGCTTCGTGTCTTTACCGAAAAAACAGCCAGGGCTTCCAATGATTTATTGTTTTATATTGTAACGCCCTGTGTTATAATCAACTCGTTCCTCACTACAAATTTTTCAAAGGCAACAGCAAGCGGTTTTGCAGTGGCTATATTCTGTTCTGTTATTGCACACGCTGCAGGCATTTTTCTGGCAGCTCCTCTTTTTAATAAAAAAGATGACAGCAACAGTGCCGTTTTCAAATTTGCCTGTGTATACGGCAATCTCGGTTATATGGCACTGCCTCTTGCAAATGCAGTTCTCGGCGAAACGGGTGTATTTTACTGTTCCGGTGGTGTTATTGTATTCAACACACTTGCATTCACCCACGGAATCTGGCTGATGAACAAAGGCAAGAAAGAAGTAAAATTCAAAATAAAATCACTTATATTGAATCCGGGTGTGATATCCGTTGCAATCGGTCTGCCGTTGTTCCTGTTTTCAGTAAAACTCCCCTCAGTCATTCAGCAACCCATATCCTTTATCGCAGGAATGAATACACCCCTTGCAATGCTGTTTTTCGGCACATATCTTGCAAATACCGATTTAAAAACCATGTTCAAGGTCAAAGAGCAGTACCTTATTATGCTTGTAAGACTTATCGGTGTGCCTGTTCTTATCATGGGAGTATCTAAGATTTTATCACTTAATGAAACACTTACAACTGCATGTATGATTTCAGCGGCAGTACCCAGCGCAAACAACACAGTCATGTTCTCTGCAAAATACGGTAAAGACACAGCACTCGCATCAAAAATCGTGGCACTGAACAGTTTTGTATCTATCATCACATTGCCGATAATGATAGCATTATCGCAAATTTAAGGAAATAATATGAATTTCGGAAAATTACAGCTTAACGAAGAAGTAAAGAAAAAGCTTTCCTCAGCAGTTGATACGGGAACACTTTCCCATGCACTGTTGCTGACAGGCGGCACCGAAAAAGAGCGCAAAGAGCTTTCTCTGCTTTTGGCGCAGGCGCTTCTTTGCGAAAATTCACCGACTCCCTGCCTTAAATGCAACACCTGTAAAAAAATAAAATCGGGAATACATCCTGATGTGATAATAACAGAAGGTGAAGCAGGCAAGCAAAGAAGCATAAAAATCGATACTATCCGTGACATTCGTTCCAGAGCATACATAATGCCGAATGAAGCCCCGTTTCAGATATTTATAATTCTCGAAGCATCTGGAATGGGTGAAGAAGCGCAGAATGCTCTTCTTAAAATTCTGGAAGAACCACCGTCAACGGCAAGGTTTATTCTTGCATCACGTTCCCGTGATGACTTCCGTCAAACCATTCTTTCCCGTGTGACACCGTTTGCAATCAGCGAGGACAGCGGTCAGGCAGCAGGTGAAAAAGAAAATTCAAAGGCTGCAAAAGCGGCTGAGGATATTTTTGCTGCACTCATGACAAAAAATGAAGCAAAAATCATGCTCAGCACAGGTGCACTGGAAAAAGACAAGAAAAATTACAAGATCGCACTTGAAAAAATGATAATCATGCTCCGGAACAGCATCATTTCAAAATACAGAACAGATTCCGACGTAAATATTACCGAAAAAAGATTCTCTGATGTTTTCTCGGAAAAAGAAATAATAAACATGCAAAATGTGCTTAAAACACTTTTAAGCGATGCAGACAAAAACGCAAACGACAATCTTCTTGTGACAAGGCTCGCAATTGAGCTTGTTGCATGTGTTGACAGATAGGAGTTACTTATGATAGAAGTAATCGGTGTAAAATTCAAGCAGACGGGAAAAGTTTATTACTTTGATCCCGGTGAAATAGAAATAAAAAAAGGTGAAAGTGTAATTGTCGAAACAGCCCGCGGACTTGAATGCGGCACAGTTGCGCTGGAAAACCGTATGGTTGAAGACGATTCGATCATTCAGCCTCTGAAAAAACTTGTCAGAAAAGCGACTCCCGAAGATCTGGAGATTGCTCAGAAAAACAGGGAAAAGGAAGCAAAAGCAGCTGCAATCTTTGATGAAAAAGTTGCATATCGCAAACTTGACATGAAACTGGTGGATGTTGAATATACTTTTGACGGAAGCAAAATTCTTTTTTACTACACAGCGCCCTCAAGAGTGGATTTCCGTGAACTCGTAAAGGATCTTGCAAGCGTCTTCAGAGCAAGAATCGAACTTCGTCAGATCGGTGTAAGAGATGAATCAAAAATGCTCGGAGGTCTTGGCATTTGCGGCAGACCGTTCTGCTGTAAAGAATTTCTGAGCGACTTCCAGCCTGTTTCCATCAAAATGGCAAAGGAACAGGGACTTTCCCTGAATACTCTTAAAATCAGCGGTTCTTGCGGCAGGCTTATGTGCTGTCTGAAATATGAACAGGATGCTTATGAGCATCTTCTGAAAATCACCCCGAAAATCGGAGCAATTGTTGAAACAAAACACGGCAAGGGCGAAGTTATTGACATGAACCTGCTTACGGGCAAACTCACAGTAAAGCTTGAGAGAAATCCCGATGCTGCACCCGTTGTCGTCAACAGACGTGAAGTCAAGCTCATAAAAGATGTCAAAATCATTGTAGAAAAGGAAGAACTTGATGCTCTGAAACACATTGCAGATGACTGATTTTTGTATTTTTGTATAAAATTTTATTAATAAAATGCTTATTATCTATTGCATTTTAAAAAAAGTATGATACAATAAAGTAAATCAACTAAAGGGAGGTTTGACGATGGCTTACAAAATCACAGATGCTTGTATCTCTTGTGGTGCTTGTGAAGCAGATTGCCCCGTAGAGGCTATTTCTGAAGGCGATGGCATTTATGTTATCGACGCTGACGCTTGCATCGACTGTGGTGCTTGTGCAAGTACTTGCCCCGTAGAGGCTCCTGTTGCTGAATAATCAAAATAGCAAATGTACATTAAAAAGAACTGCTTTTCAGCAGTTCTTTTTTGTTTGTTTATTCAACTGAAAAGCTACAGAAATTTACTTATTTGTTCTGTTTACTGTCTCAGCCAATGTGAAGTAGAAATCCTCAAAGCTTGTGGGATAATCAATAGTGCCGCAATAATCAAAATGATCAAAACCAACTGACGGTGTCATATAATACCATCTGCCGCCCTCAATCGTTTCACCAGCATTAATTGCCTCTTCATAATTCTTTGCTGTGTCAGCACAGTTTGAAGGATAAAGTGCACTTGCAAGAGGAACGATACCGTCATTGATTGCCCAGTTTTTATCCATGTATACGCCATCAATTGTCTTGCCTTCAAGAGTGCCGATATACATTGATGTGAGATAGAACAATGCAAAGTTAGATGGGATAGGCATCTGTGTGCCGACAACAGTTTCTTCTGTTGAAATGGTTGAATATGAATAGTAGTAAGTATAGGGAGAAAGCTTGATTTTTTCATTAAGCTCCTTCGCACCTCTGAGAGTCATATCAGAACCGCAGTTATCACCTGTCAGTGCAAAATTCTTTATTCTTTCCCAACTGAAAGAAGCTTTATCCTGATCCTGTTTTGCTGTAAGACCAAAATGACCAAGCTGAATATCCTCCCACATCATAATTCCTTTACCGAAAAGAACACCTGCAAGATTTGCAAAGGCAGCAATAAATGTCATTATTGTGCTGTTGTCATGAATGAGATTTGCAATGGGAGAACCGTTATGAACACCTGAAAATGTGATAAGTGCATTGATGCATTTTTCATGACCGCCTGCAAAGAGAGGTGATGTCTCTTCACCTGTTGCTGCAAGTTCAGTTTCATCGCCGTAAGCCATAAGTGATGCAAAAAGTCTGACTGTAGGTCCGCCGAAGCTGTGTCCTACAAGATTAATGGGGCTTTCACAATCCCAGGGTTCACCCATAAGAATTTTTGAAGAAAAGTCCTTGCCGAAACGATCGTGATTATGTTCCTTTGAATGAGCTTCACCATAGTCAACAACTGTTCCTGTAAGCTGAGCATAAAGTTCACATGCTCTGTCCCATGCACTGTTAAAAGGACCTACTGTAGCTGCATAAGCCTCGATACCATTACTGTTATACATTCCGATAACGTCACCTTCGGAAGCTGCCCAGCCTCCCCAATAAGGCATTTCTTCATAATCGGGACCCCATCCGCCCATACCGTGAACAAACACATACGGATAGCTGCCCTCAATGTCATAAATTTTTTCATCTGTCACACCTGCATCTTCTGCATAAACAGAAATACAGCAAACAGACATAATGATTGCGATACTTAAAATAATGCTGATAAATTTCTTCATAAGTAACCTCCTGATATAAGAAATATTTAGCAATTTTATTTTAACAAATAATTAATACATTGTCAATAAATCATTAAAAAATTCCGACATGTAAACACATGCCGGAATGATTTTTTATCTCCAGATTATCGTCATGGTAAGTCCCAGACGCTGATAGTTTATGCCTTTCTTGAATCCGAGATCTTCAAGTGAATTCTCAAGAGCATCTGCCATGCCTGCATCTTCCATAAAGAATGTTGCATGAAGTGTCAGATCCTTTGGCGATATCATTTCAAAAAGTTTGAAGCCTGTGAGCCACCAATGAGGCTCGGGACCTCTTGTCATGAAAAGTTCATCACCTTTATAAAGAGCGAATGACATTGTGATTCTTTCTTCATCTTCTGCGCATACATAGAAATTTGCATCAGTGCCGGGGTCTTTATGATAAACGCCCATCTCAGCACCTGTTGTAATGCCGTATCTGCCTTTCCAGATCTGGAACATCCAATCAAGATTCTCATAATTGAATTTTATACGCATGGTGTCATAATACATACCGGTAAAGGCTGCGGCTGCATCATAAATCGGTGTGAAACCGAAGTTTCTCTGCCATGACTGAGTTTCAGAATAGAAAATACGCTGCTCTTTATCATATCTGAAACCTGCAGCAAGGATAACCTGTCCCACTGTTTTAAGTGCACCGTCAAGACCTTCCAGTGAATTATCGTCAGTAACTGTTCCGTCTGTTACAATGTGGAAAAACGGTTTTTCACCTGCAGGAGTTGTTGTAACTTCAACTGTCTGAGAATAAGTATTTGCTTCAGCCATAAATTGTTCAACATAGCTTTCAACTTCTGTTGTAGGCTTTTCAGTTGTAATTTCAGGCGCCGGTGTTGTACTTTCCGGCTCTGTAGTAAAGACATTTGTCTGCGGAGTCTGATATGTAATCTCGTCAATCCCACCATCATTACCGGTTGGAATCGAATCCGGATTTTCTACCATAAACCAGACAAGCCCGGCTACAGCCAACAATAAAACTACGGCAACAACACTCCAGATTATCGCTTTCTTTTTCTTGGAATCCATTACCTTACCTCCCCCGATGTGACTGTTTCATATAATATCACACAAATATGAACATCATATGAACGGTCTTACTTCTTTTCGTAAGCCTCAATCACATATTTCATCCAATCAGCAAACTGTTCATAAGGAATATCGCCTTCTTCAAAGCCGAGTGAATATGCGATTCTTACAGGAATATCAATGTTATTTACTACTTCACCGTCTTCGAGGAAAGTATCTGAACCGTAAACAAGCACGGGAACATTTGCACCGGAATGAGAGCCCGATGTGAATGAATATGTTCCGTCATCATTCAGAACAATACCGCCTGTTTCATGGTCAGCAGTAACAACAACAAGAGTATTGCCGTCTTTTTCTGCATAATCAAGTGCAGCAGCAACAGTTCTGTCAAACTCTTCAAGAGCTTCTGCCATTTCTGCATCGAGATTACTGTGTGAATGTTTATCGATATGAGCGCCTTCAATCATAATAAAGAAGCCCTCATCTGTATCATCAAGAACATCGATAGCTTTCATTGCCATCTGTGAAAGAGTGGGAGTTTCAGCATCATACTGTTCTACACCCCATGTGTTGTTGTCAAACTGAGCAAAACTGCGTTCGCCCTCTTCAACAGCCATCATTTCTGAATATGTTTTAACAAAAGTAAAGCCGTTTGCTTCACATGTTTCCTGTGAAATATAATCAGATGTGCCACCCCAGATAAGGTCGATATCGGAATTCATCTGCTGAGTGTCAATATCTTCTGTATTGTTTCTTGATGAAGTGTGAACAGAAAAACCGCTGGGAGTTGCACCTGATGTGCTGTCTGTTGTAACAATACCTGTCATCATACCCTTTTCAATGCAAAGTTCAGTAAGGCTCTTGGGCTGACTTTCAACATGAAGCGGATCATAATAGAAAACGCCGACATAGCCGTTGAAAGTTCTTACACCGCAAGCAAGAGCTGTTGCGCCTGCAGCACTGTCTGTAACAGGGTTTGCCTGTGAACGTGTCTGAGAACGTCCGATATAATCAAAAGTATCCATAGTAAGAGTAATATTTCTCTCCTGCTTAGCCTTCTCAAGATGAAGAGGTCCCATACCGTCACCTATAAGATAGATAACATTCTGCACCTGTTCAAATTCTTCGGGAGCCTTTTCTGGGCCTGCCGCAGAAAACATCATGATGATTGCCATTACAATTGCAATAATGGGCTGAAGAGCTTGTCTGATAAAGTAGAGCATTTTATGCACCTCTGTTAATTAATAAAATAATAATAACACTTTTTTTTATACAAATCAATAGTTACCCGTATTTAATTTGTTCTGAACGCAGAAAGATCAAGCATATCAAATTTTTTAATAAATTCATAAAATTCATTTGTTATGATTTTTACTCCACCCTCAGAATCACTTTCTGCATTAAAGGGCAGAATCGGGTCATGAACACTCAGGCGCAGAAGCATCCAGCCGTTACCGTGGTTTTCGTCAAGCGAAATTCTGATTCCCTCACGGTTATCATCTGCGATTTTCCAACCGTCACGTGTTTTTGCATATTTTTCAAGACTTTTTATAACTTCTTCACCGTAGCTTTTAAAATCATCGGTAAGAATTTTAAAGCGCATTTCCTTTTCTTCTTTCGGCTGTTTCAGGGAAGAAATTATATCTCCGATTTTTTTACCATCTTTGCGGAGCGAAGCCAGAAGAATAATTATTTTTGTAATAAGATATGCTCCGTCATCAAGGAAGTAGTTTTCACGCAGAGCAGCATGTCCCGAAGTTTCTATGGCAAGAGGACAGTTGATACCCTCGCTGTTGAGCCTTATTGCTTCGTTTATAACATTTTTATAGCCTCTTCTGAATCGGTGATGCTTGCCACCCAGATGCTCTTCAATAAAAATTTTCAGACCGTCACTTGTTACGGAATCGGTTACGATAGTACCTCCTGCATTTCCTTCAAGAGCGATTGCAGAAGCAAGAGCAACAAGTGAATTTCTGTTGATTTCATTGCCGTTTTCATCAACACAGGCAGCCCTGTCTACATCTGTATCAAAAATCACACCGAAATCGGCTTCTGATGCAATAACAGCATCGGAAATAAATTTCATTGCTGTTTTATCCTCGGGATTGGGTGCATGATTGGGAAAATTACCGTCGGGATCAAGGAATAAACTGCCCGAAATATCAGCACCGAGTTTTTTCAACACTTTTTCGGCATAAAAACCGCCGACACCGTTACCTGCATCGGTCACGATATGAAATCCCTCAAGAGGTTTTTCAAAATTTTCTGCATTTACACCATCGCAGATCATCTTGCAAAGAATGTCCGCATACTGACTCATAAAGTCAATTTTTTCGCTTGTTTCGGCATCTGCAATTCCCGAAATATCCGCTTGCTCGGCATACTCCAGAATTTTTATGATGTCGTTGCTTTCAAAACCGCCGTGTTTTGTAAAAAATTTGAGTCCGTTTTTATCAAAGGGATGATGACTCGCCGTTATCTGAACAGATGCAGTACAGCCAAGAGTAACAGTTGTCATGAACATTGCGGGAGTAGACGCAAGAGAGCAATCAAGCACTTTTATGCCATTTGCGCAAAGGACGGAAATAACATTTTTTTTGATACGCTCTGCAGAAAGTCTTGAATCGTGACCGACCGCAACAGTCATTTTTTCGGGCGCAACCGAACACTTTTCAGCTGCAACTTTTATAAATCCCATTGTAATTTTTCTGACAGCTTCATCAGTCAGATCGGTTTTTTCACCGATTGCGGTACCTCTGATATCAGTTCCGCTTTTAAGACTTATAAGTGACATTCTTCATTCTCCTTTAAAACAGCAGGAAATTATCTTCATCAACAACGGGAATATCGTCTCCGCCCGGTTCAGGCTGCTGTATATCGGCTGTTGTGGTTTCCGTTGTGGTCTGTGTTGTAGTTTCTGTGGTTGTTTCGGTAGTGGTTTCCGTGGTTGTTTCGGTTGTAGTTTCGGTCGTTGACTCTTCTGTGGTAGTTTCCGTAGTAGTCTGTTTAATTATGGGGTTTGTAGTTATCTCAAAAGTTGTTGATTGAGTTGTGTTTTCGATATTCGCAACGGAGCCTTTCTCTTTTGCTTCGTTTCTGCCCTGCACCGCAAGCACAACAGCAACCGTGCCGCCTATTATTATAAGGATGGCAACCAATGCCATAAGAACTTTAACTGAGGGAGAAATATCCTCTCCGACTCTCTTTTTAGGAGGTTCAGGAACTCCGTAACTTGTGGGCGCATAATTATTGACTTTCGGTTGTTGTTTCGGAACATTTATTACCATTGTGGGACTGTCTGAATTTGGGTTCTGTGTATCAGCCTGTGTGCATCTGATGCCCGTTCTTGATGTTACACCGGCTGCTATATTTGCCGCCGTTACAATACTCTGCGCCATTGTCGAGAGTATGTCGGGAAGAAAAACAACAAGTCCTCTGCAATCAAACCCGAGCTCTGTATATTTATGTTCTTCTGTTTTCATCCTGATTCTTGCCTTCAGAAGACGGTTTTTAACAGCCATAAGAGAAATCTGCTCTGCCGATGCAATTTCAGTCATATCAAAACCGCAGAAATAATACTGCAACACAGCAACACGCAATTTAAGAGGCAGGTCGGTCAGAACCGTATCGACGGTTTTCATCATATCGACAGTAATATCAATACCCTCGGGATAAGACAGCATTTCGTCGGCATCCTGCGCAAGAAGCACATCTGCTTCTTCACCTGCCGGGGCATTTGTGTCAATGTAATCACCAAAAGCTTCGGGGTTGTTGGCAATCAGATGCTGTCTTGCTCTTGAAAAAAGTATTTTATACAGCCATTTTTCAAACCCCACAGGGTCAGTCATATCAGAAAGCTTCAGATAGACATGGTCAAACAGGTCAATTGTCATTGTGCTTGCAAGTGTCTTGCTTCCCAGAATTTTGCAGAAAAGAAAATAAACTTTTTTCTCATACATTTTATATACAGATGAAAACGCATCTCTCGACCCGCTTTTAATTTCTGCAAGCAGTGTCGATAATTTTCTGTAATCTGAACTTGTCATAAAATCAACTCCGTTACGATTATATAACTAATCGGAAAAAAATTCAATATTCACACTCAGAGCCTTGGACTATATTCTGCTCTCTGAGCATTTTTGCAAGAGAATTGAGCACTTCTTTTTTATTTCCGCTCCATAAAGGAGCAATAAGTCTGCGTTTATCACCGTCACCCGTAAGACGGTGGATAACAACATCACGCGGAATAATTTTCAACAATCTGCAAACGGTGCAGAGATATTCATTCTCATCCATGCAACGGAATGCACCGCGTTCATATTCCTTTGCAAGACCTGTACCCTTAAGCACATGAAGAAGATGAAGTTTAATACCCCAAATTCCGCAGTCACACACAAATTTCACGCTGTTTTCCATATCATCATATGTTTCATCGGGCAAGCCGAGAATTATATGTGCCACTGTTTTTATTCCGATTGCATTAAGGTCTTTTACGGCTTTTTCAAAAACACCGTTTTCATAACCTCTGCCGATATAAAGAGCTGACTTTTCGTTTGAAGTCTGAAAACCAAGTTCAACCCAGACGGGCTTGATGCGGTTGAGTTTTTCAAAAAGTCTCAGCACATCATCCCCCAGACAGTCGGGTCTTGTGGCAACGGAAAAAACCTCCACATCGGGATGATTCAGCGCTTCGGTAAAAATCTTTTCAAGATACGGTATCGGAGCATAAGTATTCGTAAAGCTCTGAAAATATGCAATATATTTTCCGCCTTTGTTTTTATGTTCAACACGTCTTTTTGCATTTTCAAGCTGAAAGGTGATGTCTCCGCATCGTTTCTCTGCAAATTCTCCCGAGCCTTCTTCCGAACAGAAAATGCAGCCTCCCGTGCCGATTTTTCCGTCACGGTTAGGACAGGTCATTCCGCCGTCAAGCGACAGTTTATAGAGCTTATGCCCGAAAGTTTTTCGGCAATAGTCATTAAGAGAATAATAATGTATCATAGCAATTCACGATAGTAAAGTCCGCCTGTTTTCTTCATTGCAGGCGATTTTTTGTTATAAAAATATTCAAAAATCTTTCTGCATTTTTCCTGCTTTTCAAAAGTAAAATACAGCGTCACAAAATCAGCATTTTCATGTGGCTTATCACCGATGTAAAGAGGGACTGAATTAAGCAGTGATGAATATTTTTTGCCCGAACAAAGAATATAAAAATCAATGCCGAGTCTGTCTTTTATCACAGAAAGACCTTTGCAGTCACCGCAACCGTTTTTGCTCTGTGCGGGACATGCTCTGAATCTCATCAGCGGCAGAAAACCGTAACCGATTATGCCTTTTTTTCTTTTATTTCTGATTTTGCCGACAGCATTCATCATAAGCTCAGGTGAAAGGGTGATATCCTCGGCACCCATTTTTTCGTACTCAGAAAAAGATATTGAATTAAGTATATTCAGTCCGTGACCGCCGTGAACGATAAAATCCATATCTCTTGCGACGGCAAAAGTGCCGATATTATCTGCAAGTACTTCACGGATTCCCATTTCCCTGATTTTTTGCATTGCAGAAATGAATCTTTCTTCATCCTGAGCAAAAACAAGAAACGGCACTTCACAGACAAGCTTTTTTCCGTATTGCTGTACACATTCGGGATATTTTAAAATTTCACCCATCGGCAGAATTATTTTTTCTGCTCTTTCATCATCAAAACTCTGTGAGAATCTTTCAAAACGAAGTCTGTATGTTTTTTCTCCGTAATGCGCAAAGCTCACAGCTTCATTTTTATTTGGAACAACTATCTCTTTTTCCTTGATTTCACACCGTTTCTCATAAAGCTTTTCGGTGGCTTCTCTTCGCATATTGTTAAGACTTGATGCGGAAAGTGACAGATTTTCTCCGATATCAAACTTAAATTCATCTGCATAAAAAATCGTTCCGCCAAGCTTTGAAAAACATTTCTTTGCAAATTCTTCGTCAAGAGGCTTTGACTTTGCTTTTTCAGGGACATCACCAACGATATTAACTCTGTTTTCACCGTCTGAAACAGTCAGTGATGAACCTTTTTCGTCTGCAAAGAACTCAATTTTCAGAGGGATTTTTCTTATTTCATCTTTATATAAATTAGCGAGTTCCTTTAAAACTCCCGATGCGGCAGTTACATCCTCATGTCTGCGATAGCCGAACATCTCAAGATTTCTCTGCCCCTCAAAATAGCCCTTTGTAAAACCGCTTCTTGAAAAAACAGCTTTCAGAGTTTCTTCATCATAAGGCTTGTTTTCGATGGAATTTTTTACTGCCGTCACAGCAGCAGCAACATATTCGGGACGCTTCATTCTGCCTTCAATTTTAAGCGATGTGACACCTGCCTTTGCAAGTTCATTCACTTCATCAATAAGCGACAGATCTTTCAGCGACAATGCGTATTCACGGTCATTACATTTAAAGTCAAGTCTGCACGGCTGGGCACATCTGCCTCTGTTTCCGCTTCTTGAACCTATCATAGAGGAAAGCAGACAAGTTCCCGAAACACTCATACAAAGTGCTCCGTGAACAAAAACTTCGATTTCGGCATTTGTGTTTTTTGCGATTTTTTCAATTTCGGCAAGTGTCAGCTCACGGGCAAGAACAATTCGTTCAAAACCGAGTTTTTCAGCCTGCTTTGCACCTGCAACATTATGAATTGTCATCTGGGTTGAAGCATGAAGCTTCATTGTCGGACAGTATTTTTTCCAGAGCGCAACAACAGCCGGATCCTGAATTATTACAGCATCCGCACCGCTTTTTGCAATCATTTTCATTTCATTTATAACATCTTCTGTTTCCTTATCTGTCACAAGGGTATTCATCGTGACATACACATTCACATTTCTTGCATGACAATATTTTACCGCTTCTGCAAGCGACTCAGAATCAAAATTTGCCGCACTGTTTCTGGCATTAAAATTTTTTGTGCCCAGATACACAGCATCTGCACCGCATCTCACAGCAGCAACAAGCTGCTCCATACCTCCTGCAGGTGCCAATATTTCGGTTTTTATCATAAATATTATTCCTTATTCAATATATGCTTGATATTTTTTTCGGCTTTTGCACGGGGTACCATAACTTCTCTGCCGCAACCGCAACATTTTATTTTAAAATCCATGCCGATACGAAGAATTTCAAATTCCTTACATCCACAGGGATGCTGCTTTTTCATTTCGACTTTATCTCCAACTTTTATATCCATACGACATTCCTCCAAAATATATTTTAACATATTTTTCCGTAAGATGGAACATTTTTATTCTAAAAAACTTAAAATTACATATCTATTTAGAGTGACAGGAATAAAACGAACCTGTTTTTTACAGGCTGATTCCCGTCACCCAAAAGGTAGCAACAATAATTTTACTTGAAAGGAAGGTCGGTATGCCTGATTACAGACCTGAAGGCAGAATAATATATAACAAATCGACCGGAGATTCCGCTTTCTCCGAAGCGGCACTCCACGAAGCAATGACAAGAGGCACAATACTTGAAGCAAGAGCACTTCTTTGCGACAACGAACACAATCTGCACGTAAATCTGGGCAGTATGCGAGGAATTATCCCGCGGGATGAGTGTGCCATGGGCATAAAAGAAGGTGCCGTGCGTGATATCGCTATAATTTCAAGAGTAAACAAAGCAGTCTGCTTTAAGGTTCTTGAAATTGAAAGCGGTCCCGACGGAACATCGTTTGCCATCCTCAGCCGACGCATTGCACAGGAAGACTGTGTTCAGAATTACATATCAGCACTGCGGTGCGGTGATGTCATTGATGCGGTTGTTACACATCTTGAGCCATTCGGTGCATTCTGCGACATCGGTTGCGGCATCAGTGCACTTCTTCCGATTGACGGGATTTCAGTTTCGAGAATTCCTCACCCTGCAGCAAGACTGTCTGTCAATGACGACATAAAAACAATTGTCAGAAGCATTGATGAACAAGGCAGGATAACACTCACATCAAAAGAACTTCTCGGAACATGGGAAGAAAATGCAGCATTGTTTTCAATCGGTGAAACAGTGCCCGGAATAGTCCGTTCAGTTGAAAATTACGGGATTTTTGTGGAACTGACACCGAATCTTGCGGGGCTTGCAGAGTTGACAGACGGAATTTCCGAAGGACAGCATTGCAGTGTGTTTATAAAAAATATCATTCCCGAAAAAATGAAACTGAAACTGATTATCGTTGACAGTTTCAACGCATCATATCCTGAGCCGAAAACAAAATACTTCTTTAAAGGCGCACACATAGACAGATTTGTCTATTCGCCTGATTGCTGTGAAAAAACAATCGAAAGCAGATTCTGAAACAAAGAGAGGCAGGAAAAATCCTGCCTCTCTTTGATATGGGATAATGTCTTGCAAAGAACGAATAAGCTTTTAGCTGAGAAGATCGGGAAGAGTTATGTTAAGACCAAAGCTGTTAAGGAGCTTTACAAGAAGATTGAGAAGTCTGAGAAGATATTCAAGCAAGGGCTGAAGATCAACCGTGCTCAGATCAAGATTGGTAAGATCAAAGTCCTGTAAGAACTGATCAAGCATTGCGATTGTATATGTTACAGTGTTTGCAACCTTAACCTGTGCATCTTCGGGGATATTGGGAATTGCATAAATATCAACCCACTCAGTATCTGTTTCATAGTGAGCATATCTTTCATCAATCTCTTCTGTGCCGTTCTTTTCAGATGCAGGCATTCTGAGATAATGCTTTTGAGCAAGCAGTGAATCGCCGTCTGTATAATAAACATGATATGTTTCATAGTTATACTTATGCTTGCCGTCTTTGGGAATTCTTACTTCGAAGAAAAGAGTTTCATTCATGAAAATAACTTCTGTATTTCCCATTTCTTCATAAGAAAACTGATTCCATTTATTTGTTGCATCGGGATCTGTGAGGAACAGTCTGTTTGCAGTGTAGAACTCTGAAACAGGGAAATCAAACAGGAAAGCCTTATTGTAAAGATGGAACTCTGAAAGGCAAACTGTCATATTTTCTGTGGGTTTTACACCATATGTGCCGATGCTGGTTCTTTTTACATAATAATCGCCATTGGGCTCGCCTGTAATTGTGTTGTAAAAATCTTCCTCTTTTTCTGCACCCTCAGGGAAAGCCATAATCTTTACTGAAGTAGGCTCGATATAATCTGCAAGGTTAACAACAAATTCAAGCGCTTTGCCTGCTTCAACCTGAACACTGTGAGGATAACCTTTGATGTCGGTTGTTGTGCCGTCTTCATTTGTTATTGTGAACCAATAATCAACACCGTATTCATAACCTTCATATTTTCCTACATAATCGCTTCTGAAAGGAGCGACATCATAGGGAAATTCGGTAAACACAACTTCATATGTTTCTGCAGCAAAGGCTGCAACGGAACCGATTGAGAAAATCATTACAACTGCAAGGATAACAGATATGATTTTTTTCATTTTGCATTCCTCCTGAAAAATCCTAATAATATAGTTATATTATACATTAGATAAAATCAATTGTCAATAGAAAAATTCATTGGTTTTCACTCTTCGGCTACCTCATCGCTGCCACCGTCAACAACCTTTGAAGCTCGTGAAATAGCCAGATCATGCATCATCTTTTCGCGGGTTTTTCCGTGGACTTTGAAGAAGAGAAGAATGATGGCTTCAATCGTGCGTCCGAGTCCGATTGCAAGTGCAAACATAGCCCAGATATTGCGGAGCATTACCGGGTCTGTCTGTCGTACAAGCTGACCGCCGATATACTGTGATCTGATACCGAGAACTGTAATCATTGCACCGCTGAGAAGTGTTGAAACCTGGTTTACGATAAGGTTTATGTAACCCATTGCAGCACTCATAATACCTTCGTTTCTGATGCCTGTTTTCCACTCTACATAATCGTACATATCACCTGTCAGAGCAGTGTTACAATATCTCTGAACACTGTTGAAAGAGCCTGCCAAGGTAAGCATAATTGTTATGTAAATAAGATTGAGTACTGTGTGTGATTCACCGAAAGGATTATAGCCGATAAGCCACATAACTATGTATGAAATACCGCCGATACCGTAGCTGAGTGCACCGAGATTTTTAAGTCCCATTTTCTTTGTGAGTTTAGGAGCAAGGGGAAGCACAAAATACGACGGCAAGCCTGTAAACAGACCTGTAATGGAGCTGTATGACACTTTGCCGAAACAGTTGAGCCAGAAGTCATTCTGGACTCGGCTGCTGACACCTCTGCCGATTTCAAAGAATCCCTTGATGAGCAGTATCCACATGGGCTGACATTTTGCAACGATTTTGATTGACTTCCATACACTGACTTCATTCATTTCCTGTCGTGAAGCCAACGGCATACGTTCACGCAAGGAGAAAAAACCGAATATACGGAAAATTATAACAAGAATAATAAAGAACACCGCACCGCCCACATAAATAGACTGTCTTGCTACCGATTCGGGTAAAAAGTCTATGAAAAACGGAAAAAATGACGGAATCCACACACCGAAAAGGTCAACATATGTATCTGCCGCAATAAGCCTGTTACGTTCGTTTACATTCGGGGTAAGATTGAACAGCAGTGCCGAATATGCAGGTCCGTAAAAAGAGTTTGCGATCGAACCGATGTAATAAAGCACCGCAAAAATCCCGAGATACGCAATCTGTGAAAGTCCCGAGGGAAGAAGCCACGGAATAAAGTTTGCAATCAACCACAACGGAAGTGTAAGCACAAGAAACGGACGCACCCTGCCCCATCTTGTTCTTGTTCTGTCGATTATGGGACCTGAAATTGCATTGTCAAAAGTATCTGCAAAAGTACAGATAACGCTTGCCGTACTCAGCGTTGCTGCCTCTGCACCGATAATCGTTCTGTAATAAAAATCTGAATTTGCACCGTTGAAGGTTTCCCAGTTTTTATCACCGACACCTGAAAGAATATATGATGCCATTTCTTTGGGAGAAAGGTAAAATTTATTCTGTTGTTCAAGCTGTTTATCAATCATTTCCTGCGAAATTTCTTTCACAGAAGTCTGATTTTCAGCCATTAAACTCTCCTCCGTTTCACTGTTTAATTATAATATTTTTATTTTAAAATATTTTTAAAATTTTTTCAATAGCAAATTATTTTTTTTGGTTAAAATAGATTGATTTTCGTTTTTATTACTGATTTGTTATAAAATAATATAATATTTTAAAGTAAAAGTACTTGACATTATTATTTTTAAGTTATAAAATAACATAGATAATGCATAAGTGTTTTTTGCTCGGCATTATTTTCTGAATTATCCTCTGACTTATGTCAGTTATTTCAGTACAAAAAATCAAAAACACGGAGGTGTAAAGTAATGGACATTAATATTGGCTTGGCAATCGGCCTTTCTGTAGTTGCGGTCATTTTCGGTATTGTGGGATTTATTCTCGGCGGTATTCACAGAAAAAAAGTGGCAGAAGCTGCAATCGGCTCCGCAACTGAAGAAGCAAACCGAATTGTCAGTCAGGCTGTTTCAGAGGCTGAATCCAAGAAAAAAGAAGCTATCCTCGAAGCTAAGGACGAGATACATAAGCAGCGTAACGACCTCGAAAGAGAAATCAAAGAACGCCGTAACGAAGTTCAGAAGCAGGAAAGACGTCTTGTTCAGAAAGAAGAAAATCTTGATAAAAAAGCTGATAACCTTGAAAAGAAAGACGAAACTCTCAGCAAGAAAATCAAAGAAGCTGAAGACAAGCTCCAGGAAGTTGAATCTCTCAAGAAAAGCCAATTTGATATGCTTGAAAAAATTTCAGGCTTCACAAAAGAACAGGCAAAGGATCACCTTATCAAGCTCCTTGAAGGCGAATTGACACACGAAAAAGCTCTCAAGATTCTTGAAATCGAACAGCAGACAAGAGACGATGCAGAAAAGCTCGCAAGAGAAATTATAACATCGGCAATCCAGAGATGTGCAGCAGACCATGCTGCAGAAGCAACAGTTTCTGTTGTGGCTCTTCCCAACGATGAAATGAAGGGAAGAATCATCGGCCGTGAAGGCAGAAACATCAGAACACTTGAAACAATCACGGGCGTTGACCTTATCATAGACGATACTCCCGAAGCCATTACGGTATCAAGCTTTGATCCCGTAAGACGTGAAATCGCAAGGCTCACACTTGAAAAACTCATTACTGACGGAAGAATTCATCCCACAAGAATTGAGGAAATGTACGAAAAGTCCAAGAAGGAAGTTGAACACAGCATCAAGCAGGCCGGCGACAGAGCTGTTATCGATGCAGGTGTGAACGGACTTCACGGAGAGCTTGTAAAACTTCTCGGCAGACTTAAATACAGAACAAGTTACGGACAGAATGTTCTTAATCATTCGCTTGAGGTTTCATACATCGCAGGTCTTATGGCAGCCGAAATCGGCGCAGACGTAAAACTTGCAAAGAGAGCCGGTCTTCTTCATGATATCGGTAAGGCTCTTGACCATCAGCTTGACGGTTCACACATTGAGCTCGGTGTGGAATACGCAAAGAAATACAAAGAGAATGACTCTGTTGTTCATGCTATTCATGCACATCACGGCGACATCGAAGCAAAAACTATCGTTGCCTGTCTTGTTCAGGCTGCCGATGCAATTTCAGCAGCAAGACCCGGTGCAAGACGTGAAAATGTTCAGAATTATATCAAGCGTCTTGAAAAGCTTGAGGAGATCGCAACATCATTCGAGGGTGTTGAAAAATCCTTTGCAATTCAGGCAGGCCGTGAAGTAAGAATCATGGTCAAGCCCGATGTTATTTCAGACGATCAGATGATTCTCGTTGCAAGAGATATCGTCAAGAAAATTGAGGATGAACTGGAATATCCGGGACAGATAAAGGTCAACATCATAAGAGAAAGCCGTGCTTGCGACTACGCAAAATGATGAAGTGACATTAAGGCAGCAGGCAAAAACCTGTTGCCTTTTCATTTGAGGAGTCTGGAAATATTATGAATATACTTGTAATAGGCGATGTTGTGGGAACAAACGGTTGCGAATTTTTGCGCCGTACACTTCCTGCATTCAAAAAATTCAACGGAATAGACCTGTGCATCGTAAACGGTGAAAATTCGGCACAGGGCAACGGCATTCTGCCGCAGTCTGCCGAGCATATACTCACAAGCGGTGCAGACATAATAACTACGGGAAATCACGCACTCAGACGTTTTGAAATATACGACAAATTTGACGAAGAGGGTTATCCACTTATCCGTCCTGCAAATTTTTACAGAACAGCTCCCGGGAAAGGCTATTATATAATAGATAAAGGCTTTATGAAAATTGCCGTTATCAACCTTATGGGCGTTGTCTATCTTGAAAACAACGAAAATCCCTTTGACTGCATCGACAGAATCCTCGAAGAAGTAAAGGATTGCCGGATAAAAATTGTTGACTTCCATGCAGAAGCAACAGCAGAAAAAAGAGCAATGGGATTCTATCTTGACGGAAGAATATCCGCAATCTTCGGCACACATACCCATGTTCAGACAAATGACGCACAGGTATTACCGAAAGGAACAGGATATATTACAGACATCGGAATGACTGGGCCGATTCAGTCAGTTCTCGGCGTAACACCGTCATTTGCAATTGAAAAAATGAAAACCAATCTTCCCGTGAGATTTGAAAATCCCGACGGTGACTGCAGAATGGAGGGTTGCATCTTTGAAATCGATAACAAAACAGGAAAAACGCTTTCTGCCAAGGCAGTGTCAATTACGTAAAATATTTTCCGCCCTGCTTGTGATTGCACTTCTTTCAGTATTATTTTCGGGATGTGACGACACTGTTATATCCACAAATACAGGCACAACACCTGACCCCGATAATCATTCATATACCACAGGTTCGGTTCTGAATATCGGCATATCAGAAAATGATTCACTCAATCCGTATTTCATTAAAACTGACCTTAATTCAGACATCACCGATCTTGTTTTTGAACCGCTGTTTTACATTGACGATTCTTTCTGTGCAAGAAATGCTCTTGCAAAATCCTATACGCAGAATGATATGACTCTTACCGTAAAACTTGACACTTCCGTCGCTTTTTCAGACGGTGTTCAGTTTTCTTCTTCTGATGTTGTATACTCATTTAATCTTGCAAAACAATCAGAATACTTCAGAAATGAACTCAGCGGTATTGCATCTGCAACGGCAACTGCATCTGATACAGTTTCTTTCACGCTCAGCACAAAATGTATAAATGCTGTTGATTCGCTGTCTTTTCCTATCGTAAAAACATCCACAGCGGCAGACAAGGATGCTGTTCCTGTCGGAACAGGGCTTTACAAATTCAACATTTCGGGTGAAAAAACCGATTTGCAATACAATCCGTACTGCAAAAAGCCACGTCCGAACATCACAACTATAAATCTTGTCCGCATCCCCTCATCATCGACTATGATACACACGCTTGAGCTTGGCACTATCGATGCTTTCTTTGATGATATGTCTTCGGGCAGTTATTCACAGGCAAATGCACAGACAGCAAAAACAAATCTTACAAACCTTGTTTTTCTGGGCATGAACAGCAACTCCTACGGTTTATCTTCTGCTGCATTAAGACAGGCTGTTTACTACTCAATCAACAGGCAGTCGATTGCAAAAAATTCATTCAAGAATTATGCCACTGAAAGTGCTGTGCCGTATCATCCCGAATGGCATGTGATATCAGAATCGGAGTATGATATATCGGGTCTTACACTGAATTATTCCGAAGCACAGAAGCTTATGAAAGAAGCCGGCTTCAATGAAAAAATAAACTACACACTTATCGTGTATTCAGGCAACAATTTCAAGATTGCAGCTGCAAAAGAATTGCAGGAGAATCTGAAAAATATCGGTATCAATCTGACAATATCAGAACTCACCTGGGAAAATTATCAGCTTGCGCTGTCAGGCGGTAACTACGATTTTTACATAGGTGAAATCAGACTGCCGATGAACATGAATCTCTCTGCGCTTTTCGGTGACAACAGAGCTGTTTACGGCATTTCAGCAACGGATACAACAGCAACCGCATACAGCGAATACCTTGGCGGAAACATTTCTCTGGAAGCTTTCACAAGGTCTTTCCTGCAGAATATGCCCTTTGCTCCGATCTGCTTCAGAATGGGCTCGCTTATCTATTCAAACAATATCACTCCCGCAGCAGACAGCGATATGAGCAACGCATACAAAAATATTTATGAATGGACAGTTATAAACTAAATCCCTACCAACCGTTTTTTTGCGGTTGGTTTTTCTTTTTGTTCTGAATATTTTTTCTAATTAAATCCGATAATCAGTATACAAGATTTCGGAGGTCGGAAAATGAAAATCAGAACTTTATGCGACAGAATGTTCACAGAATGTAATACAAATGTATGGAATGAAAAAGCCTATTCAGCGTATTCATTTGCGGTAAATGAAGCAGAAAAAAACTTAAAGGAACACGATTTTGAGCGTGTTACGGTAAAAAGCTTTGACGGGTTGACACTCAGCGGATATATCAGAAAAGCTGAAAATGAAAAAAGAATCATACTTGCATTTCACGGATATAAAAGCAGTTGTTTCAGGGATTTTGCATTGGTTTCGGAGCATCTTTTTCAGTCAGATTGCACTGTTTTATTCATTGAACAAAGAGCACACGGCAGAAGCGACGGAGAATTCACAACTTTCGGTATTTATGAACGGCACGACTGCAGGACTTGGCTTGATTATGCTATCAGAAACACGGATTCAAAACTCCCAGTTTATCTTTACGGTATGTCAATGGGTGCTGCATCGGTACTTATGGCAGGTGAAAAAAGCTTGCCGTCAAGAGTAAAAGGAATAATTGCCGACAGTCCGTTCACATCGCCCAGTGACATCATTTCCCATACTCTGAACAGAAAAATCAAGGAAAATATAAATAAAGACAGACTGAAAGACAGGCTTGACAAGATGGTTATGAAACGTTTCGGTTTCAGCCTTTATGATTTTTCCGTAAATGAAGCTCTGAAATCTCTCTCAAGACCTGTTCTGCTTTTTCACGGAACAAACGACAGACTGACACCCTTTTCAATGGCTGAAGAAATCTTCAATAATTGCCACAGCGAAAAAAGCCTTGTTATTTTTGAAAATTCAAAGCATCTTCACGGTTGTTTTGATTACAGAAACAAATATTTTGATTCGCTGACATCTTTTTTTGAAAAATATGATTCAAAAAATTTCAGCGAAGAAATACATCTCCATTATCCCGAAAAAACCATGTATCAGCTTGTAAAAGAAGCCGCAGACAGACTTCCCGACGACATTGCATATAATTTCATGGGTGCAGAAACGTCTTATTCTGAAATGGTTGAAAAAATAAATAAAACGTCAAAGGCATTTCTGAGAACAGGTATTATCAAAGGGGATGTTGTGACAATCTGTATGCCCAACACTCCTCAGGCTGTTGACTGCCTGTATGCACTCAACATAATAGGTGCAGTCGCAAGCTTTATTCATCCTCTTTCTGCAGAGAAAGAAATCGCATATTATCTGAATCTTTCAAAAAGCAAAGCAATCGTTGTGCCCGATCTGTTTTACGAGAATGTTGTCAATGCACTCTCCGATGTTGACCATGATGTAAAAATTATTGTGGCAAGGATTCAGGACGAGCTTCCACCTGTGCTCAGTGCGATATACACAATAAAAAAAGGAAAGGATTTTCTGAAATTTCCCGATGAAAGAGGTGGTGTACTGTGGAAAGATTTTATCAGAAATACACCTGACAACATTTCAATTCCTCCTGTTTCCTATGACAGTAACAGGACTGCTGTTGTTCTTTACAGCGGCGGCACAACGGGAGTTCCGAAAGGAATTTGCCTGTCCGACCTGAACTTCAATGCACTTGCCATGCAGGCACGTATCAGCATGGACTGTGAGTTTTCAAGAGGACTTAAAAATCTTTCAGCGATGCCGATTTTTCACGGTTTCGGTCTGGGAATCGGAATCCATACGGTGCTTATCAACAACGCCTGCTGCGTGCTTATGCCTCAATTCAACACAAAAAGCTACGTATCAACCATGCTAAAACAAAAACCAAACTTCATCGCAGGTGTTCCCACAATTTTCAAAATGCTGATAGAATGCAAAGAGCTTGAAAACGCCGACCTGTCATTCCTTAAAGGGATGTTTGTAGGTGGCGACGCAATGCCCGCCCAGCTGAAAAAAGATGTCGATGCTTTTCTGAAAAAACACAATGCAGATATACAGGTTCGTGAGGGCTACGGTCTGACGGAATGTGTAACGGCAAGCTGTCTTACACCTAAAAAAACCTACAGAGAAGGAAGCATCGGGCTCCCCTTTCCCGACACACAATATAAAATCGTAAGCCTTGAAACAGGCAAAGAAGTGCGTGCAGGGCAAGAGGGAGAAATAATCATAAGCGGTCCCACAATTATGCAGGGTTATCTTCATAACGAAGACGAAACAAATGCCGTCCTCAGACAACGTGAAGACGGCAGAATATGGCTGCATACAGGTGACCTTGGCTTTATAGACAATGACGGCTATGTCTGGTTCAGGCAACGCATCAAACGAATGATTATCACATCAGGTTACAACGTTTATCCCTCTCAGGTTGAAAAAACAATCGAAACACATCCTGCTGTTGATTACTGTTGCGTTATCGGAGTGAAAGACGACTACAAAATAGAGAAAATAAAAGCTTTTGTCGTCACAAAAGAAGACATAACAGAAAGCGAAACATTGAAAGAAGAAATAAAAAATCATTGCAGAAAACAGATCACGGCTTATGCTGTGCCGAGAGAAATTGAATTCAGAAAAGAACTCCCGAAAACACTTGTCGGCAAGGTTGCATACAGGAAGCTGGAGGAAAAACAATAAAAATCAGCACGGTTTCTGCCGTGCTGAAATTATTCTGTCTTATTTTCTTGACCACTTGACACCTTCGGGTGTGTCTGTAAGAACGATACCTCTTGCGTTAAGCTCGTCACGGATTCTGTCTGCCTCTGCCCAGTTCTTGTCTTTTCTTGCCTGTGTTCTCTGTGCAACAAGAGCATCGATTTCTGCATCTTCTTCATTTGCAGGAGCTGATGCCTGTTTTTCGTTGTACTTCTTTGCTTCTCCTACAAGGTCAAGTGAAAGAACTTTGTCAAAATCATTCAGTATTGCAAGCTTTGTTGCATCGTTTGTGTCAGCCTTGAGTGCATCGTAAACACTTGTAACTGCAAGTGATGTGTTCATATCATTGCCGAGAACTTCGGAGAATTTCTGTCTGTACTCAGCCACAACAGCTCCGTCAACATCACCGTCAGCCTTAAGTGCTGCCACTCTTGCAACAAGCTTATTGAATGCTGCCTGTGCGTTGTCTAGAGCTTCAAATGAAAATTCCTGACTCTTTCTGTAATGTGACTGCAGGCAGAAGAAACGGTATGCAAGGGGATTATAACCTTTTTCTTCAAGAAGAGAAACGGTAAGGAATTCACCCTTTGACTTACTCATCTTGCCGTTTGATGTGTTAAGATGCAGAACATGGAACCAGTATTTGCACCATTCGTGACCGAGATAAGCTTCACTCTGTGCGATTTCGTTTGTATGATGGGGGAATGCATTGTCAATACCACCGCAATGAATATCAAGATATTCACCGTTGTGCTTGATGCTGATTGCGGAACATTCAATATGCCAACCGGGATAACCTATACCCCAGGGGCTGTCCCATTTAAGCTCCTGGTCCTCGAACTTTGACTTTGTGAACCAGAGAACAAAGTCAGTCTTGTTTCTCTTGTTTTCATCTTCTGAAACGCTGTCACGGACACCTATTGCAAGGTCTTCCGCATCGAAATTGTTGAATACATAGTAATCCTTAAGCTTTGATGTGTCGAAATAAACATTTCCGCCTGCAATATATGCATAGCCTTTGTCAAGAAGCCCCTGAACCATTTCGATAAACTCGCAGATGCAGTTTGTTGCAGGTTCAATCACATCGGGCTTTTTGATGTTAAGCTTTTCGCAGTCAGAGAAGAAAGCATCTGTATAGAACTGAGCTATCTCCATAACTGTCTTCTTCTCACGCTTTGCACCCTTGAGCATCTTGTCTTCTCCTGTATCGGCATCACTCGAAAGATGACCGACGTCAGTGATATTCATAACACGCTTTACATCATAGCCCACATAACGGAAATATTTTTCAAGCACATCTTCCATGATATAAGTACGAAGATTGCCTATATGTGCAAAGTGATAAACTGTGGGGCCGCAGGTGTACATGCTGACTTTACCCTCTGTGTGAGGAACAAACTCTTCTTTTTTTCTTGTTGCTGAATTATATAATAACATGATGTTTCTCCTTTATTTATTTATAGTATCGGCAAGAGTCTTTATCATTTCTTCAAGTCTTTCGATTTCCTGAGCAACAGGGTCGGGAATATGAATCTGGTCAAGAGCTTCAACCTTTATTCCGTCCTGTTTTACAACTCTTGCAGGAGTACCCACAGCAGTTGAATTTGCGGGAATTTCGTGAAGAACAACAGAGCCTGCCGCAATTTTTGTATTATCGCCTATTTTTATGGGGCCAAGCACTTTCGCACCTGCACCTATCATAACATTGTTACCGACTGTCGGGTGACGTTTACCCACATCTTTACCTGTACCGCCGAGCGTTACTCCCTGATAAATAGTAACATCGTCGCCGATTTCGGTTGTTTCACCGATAACTACGCCTGTTCCGTGGTCGATGAAAAATCTTTTTCCTATGGTCGCACCGGGATGAATTTCAATACCTGTTCTGCGTACACATCGCTGTGACAACCATCTTGCCAGAAAATGAAGATTGTGACGGTGACACCAATTAGCCTTACGGTGCGACCTGACAGCACGAAGTCCCGGATACAGAAGAAGTATCTCAAGGACAGACGCAGCCGCAGGGTCACGGTCTTTTATACACCGGATGTCTTCTTTTAACTGTCTGAACATAACACCTTGCGACTCGAGATTAAAAAATAATCTCTGCCGTTCCTCCTTTCTGAACGTATACATAAATATTATACTATATATAAACAAAAATTGCACCACTATTTTTATATTTTTTTAAATGAAATTTATTTGATTTAGGTCTTGATTTTTATAAAAGATTAATGTATAATAACCAAGCAACCGAATAAGGACGATTAGCTCAGTTGGTAGAGCATTCGCTTGACGTGCGAAGGGTCAGCGGTTCGAGTCCGTTATCGTCCACCAAAAAAGAACCCACATTTGTCTACGACAAGTGTGGATTCTTTTTAACTAAATCCGTCCTTATGGACGGGATAAATCCCACTTGCGTGGGATGAAATCACTCTGTGATGAAATCCGACTTCGTCGGGAGAAAGGACGGATTTAATTTCATCTGCACAGCAGAATTCATCCGAACGGAGTGAGGATTTCATCGCTCTTTGAGCGATTTCATTGAAAATTACGAAGCTTTATGATATAATAGCATAAAAGAGGTGATTTCGATGGCTGAAAATAAGCTTGCAGACATATCAACCGATTTTGCAATTCGAATTCTAAAACTGACTAGCGGCATAAAAGGACACTATTCTTTATCAAATCAGCTTGAATGAAGTGGAACAAGTATAGGGGCAAATATCCGTGAAGCAAAATACGCACATAGCCGTGCAGATTTTATCGCCAAGTTGCAGATTGCATTGAAAGAATGATATGAAACGGAATATTGGATTGAAATAGCCCAAAAATCAGGCATTATCTTTGATGATGTTGCAAAAAGTGTCTTACACGATTGTGGATCAATTCGCAGAATGTTGATTGCCTCTGTCAACACGGCAAAGGGGAGTATAAATGACTGTAAAAAATGATATTGTTCTATGGAATAACAGAACAAATTGCTTGTGCTTGCTTTCAGTACCAAGTGAGCAACAATACAAATACATTGAGGGATGTCCCTGTATTACATTTGGAATATCTTATGAAAATGCGGATTTCAAGGGGTACGATACCTTTACTCTATTTGACCATTTTTATTTCAACATAGTAAACGAGATAAAAACTGCATATGATTCGTTGAACGGCTCTTTTCGTATCTATGATATCGGAGCAGATACGGATGGATATATAGAATTTGTTATGAAAAATGGGATAGTATTTATCAAGGGTCAGCTAGGTGCGTCCTTTTCCTCACACTCATTAATGTTTGAATTCGAAGCAGATCAATCATTAATCGGAAACTTACTGCAAATGTTTAAATTGTGATAAGTGGTACTTTTAGTCTTTTTTATCCCTACTTACGCTACTTTTGATCGGTCTTTTTGTCTTTAAAACCATAAAACAAATTGCCAATCAATGTTACAATTAAAATATTGAATAAACAGTAATCCTGTGATACAATATCTTCATCCTCAGAATTGAAAGTGAGTGTTACTTATGTTAACCCTTTTAAACATCCCCTTTGACAACAAATTAATGTATCTCGGACTGATACTTTTCTCATTTGTTGCAGTTCTTGTACTGCTTAAAGTTTTCAAGAAAAAACTTCCCAAAGATGCAGGGCGTGAATTTGCATTCAACGGCAAGCTTTCAGAGGGAAAAGCAAGAGGTGCAGGTATAGTTTTCACTGCCGTTTTTGTTCTGGCATCTCTGATTTTTGCTCCAATCACTGCCGAATACATAATTTACTATGTTGTGGTTCTTGCAAGTATGCTCTCAGGCTATCTTGATGACAAATCGGACAAGCCCTGGAGTGAATACAAAAAAGGACTTATCGACCTTGTTATCTGTGTCGGTGCATCGGTTGCTTTTGTTTATTTCAATCCTGACCTTGCAAAGCTTGACCTGTTCTTTGTTGATTTTGCAGTGAATAAGATTCTCTTTGTCTGCATTTCAACCGTTTTCCTGTGGATGATGATAAACGCCACAAACTGCTCAGACGGTATTGACGGTTTCTGCGGTACACTTTCAATAAATTCACTCATTTTTATTGCCGTTATCGGTCTTGCAGGCAGCATGGAAAAGGAATTTTCATCACTTATCATTGCAATGATTTTCTGCATCGTGCCCTATCTCTGGTACAACGCAGAGCCCAGCTCAATGATGATGGGCGACGCAGGCTCAAGAGCTATCGGCGTATTCCTCGGCATTTCACTTCTTGAAACAGGCAACATCGTTCTTGCAATTCCCCTTTGTCTGCTCATTCTCCTTGACGGACTTCTCGGCATTGCTAAGGTTTCACTCAAGAGATTCCTTAAAATCAGCATAATGAAAAATATCAGAACTCCTCTTCATGACCATTTCAGAAAGAACAAAGGCTGGTCAAACACACAAACAATTTTCAGATTCCAGATCGTGCAGACAGTTATTTCGCTTTCTTTCCTGTTGCTTATAAAGTAAAAGGTGGGAATACAAATGGAAGTTTACGGCATGATATTTTTTGGTTTATTGGCAATAACGCCTCTTATTATCAGCATTGTTCTTTTTGTCATCCACTCGGAATACCGTCCCGGAAAATCAGCACAGACAAGAGGCTATCTTAAAGAAGCAAATTACAGTAAAGATACCTACAGAGGAATCGGCAGAGCAAAAAAACACTATAGTCATATGACCGACTGTGTGTATACATACAGAGTTGATAATGTGGCTTATGAAGTAAAAATGTCTTTGGCACAGAAGCCCCATCATGCACCAAAAACCGTAATGGTTACTTATCAGAAAAAACATCCTAAACGATCATGTATAGGAAATGATATAACATATTTGTTCTCCGGTTTTATTGCATTGTTTTTCTTCTTAATGTTCACGGCAGGATTTATTCTTACATTTTTTGATATATAAAAAGGAGCCGATTTTATGGAAATCCTCACCTATATACTCCCCTTTGCAGTATGTTCCCCTCTTCTTATCATCGGCATTCTGAAATTCAGAAATCTTTTCGGTTACAAAAAATCCAATCTTGAAAGTGTTGAAGCAGAGCTTATAAAATCAGACTACACCAGTTCAAGAATGGGTTCAAATTCAACCTATACATACAGTTATTTAACAGTCGGTACATATAAATTTGAAGTTGACGGTAAGGAATATGAATTGACTTATACTGTAGACAGACAGATAGGACATCTGCCCGATAAAATAACGGCTTGCTATCCCAAAGGCAGACCGCATAAAGCTTTCGAAGAAAATCATGCGCCGATTGTTAAAGAGTTTTTCACTGCAGCGGCATTTGTGGGAATTTACGTAATTGCTGCATCAAATCTATTATTACTCTGTCAGCTGTTTTTTCTTTAAAAAATCAAGCACAGTCTTTCACCGACTGTGCTTTGTTTTATTCTATTTCCTGTTCAAGATTTCTGAAATAATCTGTATCGAAAAAATCGGTTATTGAGATTTCAAGTCCGTCACAGAGTTTTTTTATTGTAGCAATACCGGGGTTTTTACTCTGATTGTAAAATATAGATTTTACCGTTGTATACGGCACACCCGATATACTTGCCAATCTGCAATAATTTATATCTTTCTGAAAACATAATTCGTCAAATCTTTTTTTAACCGCTTCTGTAATGTTCATTTTTATCACTCCTGATAAAAACATTTTATAATTTTCATCAGGAGTTGATAGACTATATATTATACAATTTTACTATATATAGTCCTTAATGATAATTTCTGATACTGCTTTGATGAATTCCTCGGCAGAACAATTCAATCCTGTGCAACATATTGCTTTTTGCATTTCTTCTTCAATTTCATGTACAGAAACATTTTCTTTTTCAGCCAAGTATTTTAAAATTGCTTTATAATTCATACTTTCACCATCCTTTCATATAAAATTATACTATATATAGTCTATCAAGTTTTGTCACATTTTGTATAACAAAAAAATAAAGCACAGAAAACCTGTGCTTTGTGTTATTTATGATATTTTGACCCCTGATTGATTTTATATCCCCTGTAAATCTGTTCAAGGAGCATAACTCTGAAAAGTCTGTGGGGAAAGGTCATTTTTGAAGCTGACATTCTGATGTCGGCTTGTTTTTTTACTCTTTCCGATATTCCGTATGAACCGCCGATTATAAAAGTTATATCGCCGTTACCGCGCATTGACGCATCGGCAATACATTTCGCCATATCCTCGGATGAATAGAGTTTTCCCTCAACACACATTGCAACCGTCAGTGCTCCCGTCGGCATTTTTTTGAGTATCGCATCGGCTTCTTTTTCAAGAGCTGCTTCAATCTGAGCATCATTCGGATCATCGGGCAGATTTGCAGCGGGAATTTCAATAATCTCTGCCTTGCAGAAAGCCTTGAGCCGCTTCATATATTCATCGGATGCATCCCTGAAAAAAGCATCTTTGAGCTTGCCTACGCAAATAATTTTTAAACTCTGCATCAGAAAATCACCATTCTTTCGCCCACACCTGCCGGTGCTACCTGTAAAACATAATCAAGATCGGGAACAGCACCCATTTCTCCGAGTGCAAGATTTGTTCTTTCAAAAGCCTTGTACGGAGTATTGTTTTCACGGCTCAGATGCCCCAGAACAAGCCTTGTAGTGCCTGTATTTATAAAATGACAAGCCGCCTTTGCGCAATCTTCGTTTGAAAGATGTCCCTCAGATGAAAGTATTCTCTTTTTGAGATAATAGGGATACGGTCCTGCATTGAGCATATTCTTGTCGTGATTGGATTCAAGCAGAATAAGATCGCTGCCCGTAACTTTATCAACGATATCTTTGGTTATGACACCTGTGTCGGTAACAACTGAAATGCGTCTTTCATCGGGAAGTGTCACGCTGTAACCGCAGCTTTCAGCGCTGTCATGAGAAGTGCGGAAACTTTTTATCTCCATACCACGGACTTCGGTTCCCTTTTCGGGTATCACAAAAGCTTCAAAATCACCTTTCAGATGACCTGCTTTTTCAAGCGCTGTCAACGTTCCTGCTGAAGCATAGACGGGTACTTTGTATTTTGATGCAAAAACACGCAAGGCACCGATATGATCGTTATGCTCGTGGGTTATAAAAATCCCGTTGATGCTCTCCGGCACAACATTGATATGTTCCATAGCCATAATAAGCCGTTTTGCATTTGTGCCTGCATCAATCAGAATTCCTCCGCTGTTACAGCCGATATATGTACTGTTTCCGCTGCTTGATGAACACAGCGTACAGAATCTTGCCATTTCTTTGCCTCCATACTACAAAAAGGACACTTTTCAGCGTCCTTTTACTTTTAACCTGCGTTATGTTTTTCGTCTTTTTCCGTATTATCGGGAAAATCTACCTTTGTTATGTCAACACCGATTCCTCGAAGCTTTTCGACAATTTTTTCGTAGCCTCTTTCGATATGGTAAATATCCTCGATCATTGTTTTTCCCTGAGCACACATACCTGCAATAAGCATTGCTGCACCGGCTCTCAGGTCATCAGCTCTTACGGGAGCTCCCGTAAGCTTCTCAACACCTGAAATAATGGCAGCTTTTCCTTCGATCTGAATGTTTGCACCCATTTTGCTCAGCTGATCAACATATCTGAATCTGTTGTCCCATACACCGTCTGTCACGATGCTTGTACCGTTGCTCAGAGCCAGGAAAGTTGTCATCTGAGGCTGCATATCTGTGGGGAAACCGGGATGAGGCATTGCTGTGACTTTACAGGCACCGGATCTCTCATCACTTATAACTCTGACAGTGTCATCTGTTTCTTCAACTGTAACACCGCATTCACGGAGTTTTGCTGTGATGGATTCAAGATGCTTGGGAGTAACATTTTTAAGAGTAACATCACCCTTTGCAGCTGCAACGGCAACCATGAATGTGCCGGCTTCAATCTGATCGGGAATGATTGAATATGAACAACCGTGAAGTGACTTCACGCCTTTGATTTTAATAACATCCGTACCTGCACCGGTAACATTTGCACCCATAAGGTTAAGGAAGTTTGCAAGGTCAACGATATGAGGTTCTTTAGCTGCGTTTTCAATAACTGTAAGACCCTTTGCCTTTACAGCAGCGAGCATGATATTGACAGTTGCGCCAACGGAAACCTTATCAAAATAAATCATGTTACCTGTAAGGCTTTCAGCTTCTGCATCAATCATACCGTTGTCATTTGTGATGACAGCACCGAGCTTTGCAAAACCTTTGAGGTGGAAATCAATAGGTCTTACACCGCCGAAATTACAACCACCGGGCATTGCAACCTTTGCATGGCTGTATCTGCCCAGAAGTGCTCCCAGAAGATAGTATGAAGAACGGGAGTATTTTGTCATTTCATAGGGAATGATGTATGATCTTATATATCTTGTGTCAATTTCAAGTGTATTTGAATTTATATAACGGACGGTAGCACCCATCTCGATGAGGATTTTTACCATAACCTGAACATCTCTGATATCAGGTATATTCTCAATTCTGCAGATATCTTCTGCAAGAATAGTCGCAGGAATAATAGCGACTGCCGCATTTTTGGCACCGCTTATATCAATCTCACCATGAAGTTTATTGCCGCCGTTAATTACAAATTTTTCCATAACGGTTTACTTCCTTAATTTTTGAAAACAAATTTTTCGGCATATCTAAAATATGCACATCACATAAAAAACGCATTATAACATTGATAGTATACCACTAACTAAGAAAAATTTAAAGCCTATTTTAATAAATTTATTTTCACTTCTTTATTTTTGTTAAAATTGACATTACAAAAAACTTACACAACAAAATACAGTATGTTCACTACAAAAAATATCTACATATTGTAGTGAACATACTTTCTGTTTTTTTCTATAAAAAATCAGGCTGTAAAATTGTATATTTTCAACAAACGAAAATCAGTATTTAAGACTCTCTTCGGTGACATTTTTAATAACAGGAAGAAACATCTGCGCTTCTTTTATTGCTCCTTCAAGAGAATGATCCCTGTAATTTCCGCATTCTGCAGCAGAAACACCGGGGATTTCACCACTGAATGAAGCAATAAAATCAAATGCATCCTGCGTAAGCTTTATTGCGTCTGCATGAGCCATGTCACGGACAAGGAAATAAAAACCTGTACGGCAACCCATAGGACCAAAGTAAATGATCTTATCGGTAAGAGGTGAATTTCTTACAAAAGTTGCAAAAAGATGCTCCACAGTATGAATGGATGCATTATCCATAACCTCTTCCACATTGGGTCGTCTTGTTCTTATGTCATAAGTTACCACATCGCCATCCACACGGGAAATATACATTCCCTTCTGAAGATTGGTATGGTCAACTTCAAAACTTGCAATTCGTTTCATATTAACTTTCCTTTCATAAAAAACTGAAACAAACAATAATTTATCGGGCTATGCCCGACAATAGTTAGGAGTGAGGAGTGAGAAGTGAGGAGTTTATGAAGGGGCTTTGCCCCTTACCCCATTATAATGCAGTTTGTTCGCAAATGGCAGTATATGGCTGAAATTTGAATT